>JAFIHP010000244.1 GCA_017849335.1 Actinomycetales bacterium
CTCGAGTCCATGCGATGCCACGTGTCGTCGAGCGGACGGGCGTCGGTGTAGTCCGCCTCAGCGGAGAACACATACAGGTTCGCGGCATCCGAGGTGTGGATGAACTCCAGGTCCGCCAGCGCCGGCGCGCCCTGCTCGACGACCCACGCGTTGAAGTCCTCCCACATCGCCCGGTGCGTGCGGTCGTACTCCGCGCGGAACGACTCCCACTCGGCATCGTCCGCGGCGGGCAGGCCGGAGAAGGTCGGCGCGACCCCGGAACCCTTGACCTCCAAGGGGTTACACGACACGATCCGCACGTACGGGGCCCCACCGGTGAGGAGTGCGGGGAAGGCCACCACGTTGTCCTCGACGATCACATCGGGACGCACGCGCGCGATGATCTCGCGCAGCTGCGGCTCGCAGTACCGGGCCCCGTCGATGAGCGCCTGGAACGTCGGCGCGACGAACGTCTCCAGCTGCTCGACGGTGGGCTTGCGGAACTCCGGTGCGGTGTCCCGGATGAAGTCCTTCCAGAACTGCCCCGCGTCAGGCTCGGGCTCTCCCTCCCCGACCTCCGGCGCGGGCGCGAGGTCGACCAGGTCCTCCTCGAAGCCCAGCGGCGCCAGCTTGCCCTTCCAGGACGCCTCGGCAGCGAACACGACGCGGTGGCCTCGGTCGAGGAGGACCTTCCCGATGCCCACGCACTGGTTGGTCGGTCCGTACGCCGACTCCGGCATGAACAAGATCGTCAGCGGGCGCTCGGCGGCGGGCTGGTCAGTCATCGGTGCTCCCTCGGCAGCGGGTGGTCGGTGGCCAGTCGGGCGTACGCGAGCGTGAGCTCGACGCAGGTGTCGTAGTCCAAGGTGGGGTGCCGGGCCATGATCCGGTAGCCGTACGCGTCCTCGAGGGCGACGAGGTTGCGGGCGATCACCACGGACTCGCCCGCGAGCGTGAACACGCCCTGGGCCGCGCCCGCGTCCAGGATCCCCTGGTACATCGCCACCTGGCGGTCGTACAGCGCCGTGAGCAGGACCGCGTAGACGGTATTACGTGCTGCCTCGCCGCCGAGCGCGCACAGCAGACGGACCTCCTCGTCGGCTGCGTCCTCCGGCAGCCCGGACGTGATGGTGACGACCAGGCGACGTGCCGGATCGGTGAGACCCTCGATCGCGGCGAGCCGCTCGTCGTAGAACCGCTCCATGCCGGCGCGGTTCGCGTCGACGAGCAGCTCCTGCAGGTCGGGGTAGTGGTAGAGGATCGCGCCACTGGTCAGGCCGGCCTCCTCGGCGACCTGGTTGAGGCGCACCCCGGCCCCGTGCTCGGCCATCGCGCGCTGCGCGGCGGCGAGCAGGCCGGCTCGGCGCGCGCTCCTCGTGCTGGACATGCCGCGCAGCCTAGAGCCTCTCGTGTTACTGAATCGAGATTCAGGAAATTCACACGTTCGTCACATTCACCGGCAACAATGCGCTTTCATTCCTTGAACGCTGCGTGAGATTTCGGGGAAGCAGCGATCAGCGCAGCCGAGCACGGTCAACCAGGAGGAGAGCACATGCGTCGTCGAACACCTGCGGTCTGGGTCACAGTGGCCGCGTCGGCCGTCGTCCTGGCCGCGTGCAGCAGCAGCGCGAGCAGCGAGTCGAGCTCGTCCTCGGCGCCGGCGTCGCCGGCAGCGTCCGCCGCGGCGAGCTCCGCCGCACCGGCCAGCGAGGCAGCGGCTCCGGCCGACCTGTCCGGGCAGACCCTCACCGTGTCCAACTGGGCCGGCTACTACCCCGAGGATCTCGCCGCCCAGGTGGAGAAGTCCCTCGGGGTGCCCCTCACGATCGCGAACCACGCGACCAACGAGGAGATCATGGCCAAGCTCACTGCCGGCGGCGACTCGGGCTTCGACGTGGCGTTCGTGTCGGGGCAGTACGCCCAGGCTCTGAACGAGGCCGGCCTCCTGGAGCCGATCGACCACAGCAAGGTCCCGAACATCGCCAATCTCTACCCCGAGGCGACCCAGCTGGCGTTCGACCCGGGCAACACGTTCTCCGTTCCCTACACCTGGGGGACGACCGGCATCTGCTACCGCAGCGACAAGATGGCCGAGCCGACGAGCTGGAACGACATCCTCACCCCGAGCGCGGACAACAAGGGCAAGGTCACGCAGATGACCACCGAGCGCTGGCTCGCGCTCCCCGCGCTGAAGGCCCTCGGCTACAGCATCAACACGACCGACGACGCCCAGCTCGCCGAGGCGAAGGACCTGCTCATCAAGAGCAAGGCCGACCTGCTCGCCTACGACGACACGACGTTCTACAGCCGGCTGGTGTCCGGCGAGGCCAACGAGGTCGTCGCCTGGGACGGATGGTGCAACTACGGCACCGCGGAGAACCCCGACATCACGTTCACCGTCCCGTCCGAGGGCTCGGACGTGTGGTCCGACACGATGGTGATCTTGAAGTCGTCGCAGAACAAGGACGCGGCCCACGCGTTCATCAACTTCATCCTCGAGCCGGCGAACCACGCCTGGGTCGCCGAGAACATCCTCTACAAGGTGCCGAACAAGGCGGCGATGGAGGAGCCGGGCGTTCAGGCCCTGTTCGAGCAGTACCCGAACATGGCGACGTCGCCGGCCGACCTGCTCAAGCAGGAGGTCGTCGTCGATCTGGGCGAGGACAGCGTCAAGTACACCGACCTGGCCACCGAGGTCACGTCGAGCTGATCGCTCGACCGACACCACGATGACCAGCACTCAGACCGCCCCAGGGCGCGGCGCCGCACGGCGTCGCGCCCTGGGTGCGCGGGCGGTGTTCGCCGGGCCGGGACTGCTGTACCTCACGGCCTTCATGACGATCCCGCTGCTGATCGTCCTGAGCTACGCGTTCTTGACGCGCGGTCGCTTCGGCGGTGTCAAGCTCGAGCTCACGCTCTCCAACTTCAGCAAGGCGCTCGACTCGACGTACCTGTCGATCCTGGGCAACTCGGTGCTGATCGCGGGGATCACGACCGTCCTCGCGCTCGCCCTCGGCTACCCGACGGCGTACGCGATCACCCGGCTGCCGTCGCGGTGGCGCACGGTCGCCCTGGTGCTCGTGGTGCTGCCGTTCTGGTCCAACTTCCTGATCCGCACCTACGCCTGGATCGTGCTGCTGAACTCCGAAGGTCCGGTCAACTCGGTGCTCGTCAACCTCGGCATCGTCGGCGCGCCGCTGGATCTGCTCTACAACCGCGGTGCCGTGGTCGTCGGCCTGCTGTACGCCTACCTGCCGCTCATGATCCTGCCCGTCTACGCCGCGATCGAGCGCGTGGACCCCCAACTGCAGGAGGCGGCCCGCAACCTCGGCGCCGGGAAGATCCGTGCGTTCCTCGACGTCACGCTGCCGCTGACGCTGCCGGGAGCCATGATCGGCGCGATCTTCGTGTTCGTGCCGAGCATGGGCAACTTCGTCGTCCCCGAGCTGCTCGGCGGCGGCAAGACGGTCATGGTGGGCAACCTCATCCGCGACCAGTTCCTCGAGGCGCGGAACTGGCCGTTCGGCGCCGTCCTCGCGCTCTCGGTCATGATCTTCCTCGTCGTGCTCTTCGCGATCCAGGCCGCGATCGGCCGACGCATCAACGGGGGCGCCCGTGCGTAGGCTCGGCTGGCTGTCGCTGCCCCTGTGGCTGACGTACGCCTTCTTGTACCTGCCGATCGCGGTGCTCGTCGTCATGTCGTTCAACGCGTCGAAGACTCCGTACACCTGGACCGGCTTCAGCACCCGGTGGTACTCCGAGCTGATGTCCGACGACCTGATCCGGCAGGGCTTCGTCAACACGATGATCGTCGCCGTCGGAGCAACCGTCATCGCGACGGTCCTCGGCACTCTCCTGGCCGTCGGGATCAACCGCTACTTCCGCTCCGCCTGGCTCGAGGCGTACTCGCTCGCCCCGGCGATCCTCCCGGACCTCGCGTTGGCCATCGGCCTGCTCGCGCTGTTCGCGTTGATCGGCATGACCCTGGGCCTGCACACCGTCCTGCTGGCGCACGTCGTGTTCGGCATGGCGTTCGTCGCTGCCGTCGTGCTCGCCCGCCTCGGCCACACCGACCCGAGCCTGGAGGAAGCAAGCCGCGACCTCGGCGCGGGTCCGGTCTCGACGTTCCTCCGGATCACGGTGCGCAGCCTCACGCCGGCGATCGTCGCCGGCGCGTTGCTGGTCTTCACCCTCAGCCTGGACGAGTTCGTCATCGCGTTCTTCACCGACGGCCCGTCCACGCCGACCCTGCCGATCGTCATCTACTCGATGGTCCGGTTCGGCGTCACCCCGGAGATCAACGCTCTGGCCGCGCTCCTCCTGCTCGTCAGCTTCACCGTCGTCATCTCTGCCCAGCGCCTCACCAAGCTCACGGACACCATATGACCGAGAACCGACCCGTCCTCGTCTCGATGCGAGGGCTGACCAAGCGCTTCGGCGAGACCCTCGCGGTCGACGACGTCAGCCTCGATATCCGGCAGAACGAGTTCTTCGCCCTGCTCGGGCCCAGCGGCTGCGGCAAGACGACCTTGCTGCGCAGCCTCGCCGGGTTCGAGTACCCCGACGGGGGCACGATCACGATGACCGGCGACCAGGGCGACATCGACCTGCTCGCACTCGCGCCGGAGCGGCGACCCGTCAACCTGATGTTCCAGTCGTACGCGCTCTTCCCGCACATGAGCGTCGAGCGCAACATCGCGTACGGGCTGCAGCGCGAGGGACTTCCGAAGGACGAGATCCGGCAGCGTGTCGCCGAGGTGCTGGAGACCGTCGGCCTGAGCGGCAAGTCCAAGGCGCGGCCGGCGAGCCTGTCCGGCGGTCAGCGCCAACGCGTGGCACTGGCCCGCGCCATCGTCAAGCGACCCCGGCTCCTCCTGCTCGACGAGCCGCTGTCGGCGTTGGACCGCAAGGTTCGCGCGGAGATGCAGCTGGAGCTCAAGCGCCTGCAGCACGAGGTCGGTATCACCTTCGTGGTCGTCACCCATGACCAGGAGGAGGCGATGTCGATGGCCGACCGGATCGCGGTCATGTCCGCGGGCCGGGTCGAGCAGGTCGACTCCCCCGTCGACCTGTACCAGCGGCCCGCCACGGTGTTCGTCGCTGACTTCATCGGGTCGAGCAACTCGTTCGTCGGCGTGCGTGCCGCGGGCGGTGTCGACGTGCCCGGCCTCGGGCTGCTCCCCGGCCACCCCGTCGGCGAGACCAGTTCCCCCCAGGCCGTGCTCGTCGTCCGGCCGGAGGACCTCCGGCTCGTCGACGACGCCTCGGGCCTCATCACCGGGACGGTCATCGAGACCCAGTTCTACGGCGGCCGGTCGACCATCGCGGTCGAGGTCGCGGGGCACCCGGGGCCGCTGACCCTCAGCTGCCAGGGGACCGCCGACGTCATGCGTGGCACGACCGTCCACCTCGCGTGGGCAGCGGACCGCGGCGTCGTGCTGGCTCCGCAGGGCGGACGATGACGATCTCGACCACTCCTGCGAACGCCTCCCTGGCCGACGCTCTGCCGCGATCCTTCTGGACCGACCGGTCCGATGCTCCGGAGCCGACACCCCACGTGGTCGGGCAGGTGACGTGCGACCTCCTGGTCGTGGGGGCCGGCTTCACCGGGCTGTGGGCCGCCATCGAGGCGCGCATCGCCGACCCGTCGTGCGACGTGGTCCTGGTCGACGCGGAGCGCGTCGCGTTCGGCGCGACCGGACGCAACGGCGGGTTCGTGTCGGAGTCCCTGACGCACGGCCTCGCCCACGGCCTGAGCCTGTGGCCGCAGGAGCTGCCCGAGCTGCTCCGGCTGGGCCGGGAGAACGTGGCCGAGATCGCCGCGTTC
>JAFIHP010000245.1 GCA_017849335.1 Actinomycetales bacterium
AGCGAGTCCACGACACAGTTCTAGTGCGCTTGTGACGGCCGATGCAACAGAAGCGACGTTTCCTGCAAGCGTTTCACGCGCGGAGCGCTGCTGACGGTCGTGAGCCCCTACGCCTCGATCACGACCGGCACGATCATGGGCCGCCGACGATGCGTCGAGTTCACCCACTTGCCGGCGGCGCGGCGGATCCGTTGCTGCAGGTCGTGCGTGTCGTCCAGGCCGTCGGCGAGCGCGGCCTCCATCGCGCGCACCACCTGTTCGCGCAGGGGCTCCAGGACCGCGTCGCCGAACCCGCGGGCGTGGATCTCCGGGCCCGCCACGATCTTCTCGTCCACGATGTCGACAGCGACGAAGATCGAGATGAAGCCCTCTTCCCCCAGCACCCGCCGATCCTTCAGGGCCGTCTCGGTGGCGGCCCCGACGCTCGACACGTCCACGTACACATAGCCGACGGGCACCTGACCGACCACGGACAGGACGCCGTCGACGAGATCGAGCACCGTGCCATCCTCCGCCTGCACGATCCGGTCCGGCGAGATCCCGACGCTCGCCGCGATCTCCGCGTTGGCCCGAAGATGGCGCCACTCACCGTGCACGGGCAGCACATTGCGCGGCTTGACGATGTTGTAGACGTAGCGAAGCTCGCCGGCCGCCGCGTGACCCGACACGTGCACGAGAGCGTTGCCCTTGTGCACCACGTGTGCTCCCAGGCGCGCAAGGCCGTTGACGACCCGGTTCACCGCGTTCTCGTTGCCGGGGATGAGCGACGAGGCGAGGACGATGGTGTCTCCGTCGCCGACGCTGATCGGGTGGTCCCGGTTCGCGATCCGAGACAGGACCGCCATCGGCTCGCCCTGCGAGCCCGTGCAGATGAGCACGGCCTCGTCGTCCGGCAGGCTCGGCAGGTCGTCGGCCGCCACCAGCACACCGCCGGGGATCCGCAGGTATCCGAGGTCACGCGCGATCCCCATGTTGCGGACCATGGATCGCCCGACGAAGGCGACCTTGCGACCGTGCAGTGCCGCCATGTCGATGATCTGCTGGATCCGGTGCACGTGCGACGCGAACGACGCGACGATGACGCGCCCCTCGGCCCGTAGGAACACGGCGTCGAGCACGGGCATGATGTCGCGCTCGCTGGTCACGAAGCCGGGCACCTCGGCGTTGGTGCTGTCGACCAGGAGGACGTCGACGCCTTCGTCGCCGAGGCGGGCGAACCCGTTGAGATCGGTGATCCGCGAGTCGAGCGGCAGCTGGTCCATCTTGAAGTCGCCCGTGTGCAGCACCAGTCCCGCCGGCGTGCGGATCGCCACCGCCATGGCGTCGGGGATCGAGTGGTTCACCGCGAGGAACTCCACCGCGAACGGACCCAGCGCAACCTGTTCGCGGTCGGCCACGACCTGAACGGCCGGCGAGAGCCGGTGCTCGCGCAGCTTCGCCTCGACGAACGCCAGCGTCAGTCGCGATCCGACGACGGGCAGGTCGGCGCGCAGGCGCAGCAGGTACGGCAGGGCCCCGATGTGGTCCTCATGCCCGTGGGTGAGGATGACGGCGACGACGTCGTCCAGCCGGTCCTCGATCGGCCCGAAGTCGGGCAGGATCAGGTCGACCCCCGGCTGGTCGTCCTCGGGGAACAGCACGCCGCAGTCGACGATCAGCAGTTGCCCGTCGTACTCGAACACGGTCATGTTGCGGCCGATCTCACCCAGGCCCCCGAGCGCGACGATGCGCAGTGCGCCGTCCGCGAGGGCAGGGGGCGCTGCGAGCTTGGCGTGGCTCATACGGGGAAGCCCCGCACCCCGCCGAGCGCCAGATCCGCGCGGAGCTGCTCCCGCTGGGCCTCCGTCGCATCGACCAGCGGCAGCCGGACCGGGCCGGCCGGGAGCCCCTGCATCGCCAGGGCCGCCTTGGTCAAGATCACGCCCTGCGTGCGGAAGCACCCGGTGTAGACGGGCAGCAGCGCCGCGTTGATCTCCGCGGCCTCGGCGGTGCGCCCCGCCCACAACGCCTCGGCCATCTCCTTAAGCCGGTCTCCCACCAGGTGCCCGACCACCGAGATCATCCCGACGGCCCCCACCGACAGCAGGGGCAGGTTCAAGATGTCGTCGCCGGAGTACCAGGCCAGGCCCGTCGTCGCGATCCCCCACTGCGAGAAGTCCAGGTCGCCCTTCGCGTCCTTGTTGGCGACGATCCGCGGATGCTCGGCGATCCGAAGCATCGTCTCGAGCTCGATCGCGGTACCGGTGCGCTTCGGGATGTCGTAGGTGAGCATCGGCAGGTCGGTCGCGTCCGCGATCGCGTGGAAGTGCCGGACCAAGCCCTCCTGCGGGGGCCGGTTGTAGTACGGCGTGACCGCCATGACCCCGTGCGCCCCGACCTGAGCCGCCTGTCGAGCCGCTTCCACCGAGTGCGCGGTGTCGTTCGTCCCCACGCCTGCCACGACCGTCGCCCGGTCGCCGACCGCCTCGATCACGGCCCGCAGCACAGCCAGGTCCTCGGCGTCCGTCTTCGTCGCGGACTCGCCCGTCGTGCCGTTGATGACCAGACCGTCATGGCGCAGGTCGTCGACCAGGTGTGCCGCCAGTCGCTGGGCACCGTCGAGGTCGAGCGAGCCATCCGCGTGGAACGGCGTCACCATCGCCGTGAGCAGCACCCCGAACGGGGCCTTCGTCGAGGTAGGTCCAGGCATGGCCCCAGGCTACCGGGGCCCGGCCTCACTCCTCGCTACGGCGCTACCCGCCCGTTGCGGACGAACGCCTCGTGCGTCAGCGGCATGAGCCGCGCCCACTCCTCTTCGTACCGCTCCGCCACCAGCTCGATCTCCCGCTGCGGGTACGACGGGAAGTGCGAGCCCTCCACACGGCGTCGCAGCGACAGGAAGTTCATCAGGGAGCGGGCGTTCAGGGTCACGTAGGCACTGGAATAGATCGACACCGGCAGGACCATGCGCGCGACCTCACGGGCGATCCCCGCCGCGAGCATCTCGCGGTAGGCGTCGTACGCCTGGGCGCACGACGCCCGCATGGCCTGGTCCACCAGCTCGTGCTGCTCGTCTGTTCCCGGAAGGAACTCGTACGCCCCCGCCTTTCCGACCTGGACGAGCGCCCGTTCGCGCGCCGGGACGTAGAACACCGGCTCCAGCTCGCGGTAGCGGCCGGACTCCTCGTTGTAGCTGGCGATGCGGTGCCGCATGTGCTCGCGCCAGACAAAGATCGGCGCCCGGACGAAGAAGGTCATCGAGTTGTGCTCGAATGGGCTGCCGTGACGATCGCGCATCAGGTAGTTGATGAGGCCCGCGGAGCGCTGCGGGTCGGCGTCGACGTCGGCGAGCGTCTGCTCCCCCGCGGTCGACACCCGGGCCGCGAAGATCACGTCGGCGTCGCCCGCGCTGGCTCGCACCAGCTCGACGGTCACGTCACTGCGGAAGGAGACATTCCCCGGTTCGCTCGTCACGTCCGTCACCCTAGGGCCGCACGACGACACAATGGCGGCGTGCCCTCCATGACTGCCGCCGAGTCCGGCTCCGGATCCCCCGTCGGCGTCCGCCTCGCCCGCACGAGTGACGTCGACGACATCGCCTCGGTGCAGATCGCGTCCTGGCGCGAGCGGTTCGCCGACGTCCTCCCGTCGCACGTGCTCGCCGCCCTCGACGTCGCGGACCTGGCCGCCGTCTGGTCCCATGCAGTCCTGCAGCCGCCCACCCCACGGCATCGCGTGCTCGTGGCGGTCGAGGCCGATCGCGCCGTCGGGTACGCCACGGCCGGACCGGCCGACGACCCGGACGCCGGCGCCGCCACGTGGGAGATGGGCGGCCTCGACGTCGCTCCCGCGGCGCAGCGGCGTGGGCATGGCTCGCGCCTGCTGGCGGCGGTAGCCGATCACGCGCGCCAGCTCGGTGCCGACGAGATCGTCGTGTGGGGTGCCATCGCGGACGAGACGCGGCGGTCCTTCCTGTCCTCGGCCGGCTGGGCCCCGGACGGGGCGTATCGCGACCTGCTCGTCGCGGTGGCGGCGGACGGGACCGACGTCGTGCTTCGCGAAGCGCGCATGGTCACCGCCCTCACCGCGTCCTGACGCCGCACGGGCGCGACCCGGCGGACGCACGGCGGCCGGGCTACGGCGGGTCCCCCGCACCCGCCGAGCCTGGCCGCGCCGTACCGGCCAGGGCATCGTCGCGTCCGAGAGGTGCACACGGCGAGCGGCGGCCGTCCCCCACACAGGGGACGGGTGCGGTCGTCGACGGGTCGCTCGATCAGCCGGGAGCGTCGGGAAGCAGGCCGTCGCGCGTGGCCGCCACGTACAGCTCCGTACGGGTACGGGCCGGCCGGCCGACCTGCTGGTACTTCTGGCGCACCCGGTCGAGGTACTCCTTGGCGGTGTGCGGCGAGATCGCCATCCTCCGCGCTACGGCGGAGAGCTTCAGTCCGGAGGCGTACAGCCGAAGGGCGTCGAGCTCGCGCGCGCTGAGGTCCGGCGTGTCCGCCGCCGACGCGAGCATCGATGCGAGGTCGACCGACAGGTAGAGCTCGTCCCGCGAGACCGTGTCCAGCGCCTCGATCAGCTGGCTGTAGGAGACCCGCTTGGGGACGAAGCCGAGAGCACC
>JAFIHP010000246.1 GCA_017849335.1 Actinomycetales bacterium
AAACCAACCGTCTGGGTCGTCTCGGCGGTCTTTGGGCGGGCGGGGTCAGCCACCGAAGATCGCGCTGCCGTACTTCAGCAGGATCATTCCGATGATGACGGCGAAGATGACGATGACGCCGAGCGTGTCGGCCCCCGCGCGCAGCCAGCCCACGACGAAGCGCCACGTGCTCGGCCGCAGGTTCAGCGTGTTGTCGAGCAGCGCGACCCGCATCATCGACATGAAGACCGTGGTCGTGGTCAGCGTGATGAGGAAGCACCACGGGCACAGCGCGCCGATGACGAAGTACGCCTGCAGGAACAGCCAGTAGGCGAACGCGAGCCCGATCGCGTACACGACGAGCGCCGCGTTCATGAACCACCGGGGGAACCGGACGCCGCCCAGCGCCGCCACGGCGATCGTGATCACGACCGGCTCGGCGATCAGCCCCAGGAACGCGTTCGGGAACCCGAGCAGGCTCGCCTGCCACGACGCCCCGACCGTGCCGCACGAGATGACCGAGTTGATGTTGCAGCTCAGGTCGGCGGTCGGGTCCTTCGCGAGCTCGATCGCGTCGATCGACAGCACGAGCGACGCGACGATCCCCAGCAGGGACGAGACCAGCATCTCGACGAACGTCCACCGATACCGGACGGGTCCGGGACGGTACGGAGCGGGCGGGGCCTCGAGGGTCGTCTCGGTCACTCCCGAAGCGTAAGTGGTCCACCGCGGACAACCGGCGGCGACGGGGGAGCAGGAGTGTCCGACGTCACAGGACCGGGGCGGAGGACCCGGTCCTTCGACCCTTGAACCGCAAGCGGTTACGCGAGTCAAGTAGACCCATGACGATGACGACGACGGCACCCGTCGCGGCGGCGACCCCTCCCGACACGGCCAACACCTACGTGTACGACTTCAGCGAGGGGGACCGCACCCAGGTCGACCTGCTGGGCGGCAAGGGCGCGAACCTCGCCGAGATGACGCGGATGGGCCTTCCGGTCCCGCCGGGATTCACGATCACGACCGAGGCCTGCCGCTACTTCCTCGAGCACGGTCACACGCCCAAGGGGCTGCGGACCCAGATCGCCTCGCACGTGGGTCGGCTGGAGTCGGAGATGGGTCGACGTCTCGGCGACCCGGAGTTCCCGTTGCTGGTCTCGGTCCGGTCCGGCGCACGGTTCTCGATGCCCGGCATGATGGAGACCGTCCTGAACATCGGCCTCAACGACGCCAGCGTCGCCGGTCTCGCGCGGCACGCCGAGGACGACCACTTCGCCTGGGACTCCTACCGTCGGCTCATCCAGATGTTCGGCAAGACCGTTCTCGACATCGACGGTGACGAGTTCGAGCACGCGCTCGACCAGATGAAGGCGAGCGCAGGGGTCGCGACCGACGTCGAGCTCCCCGTGGAGGCGCTGCGCCGGCTCGTCGACGTCTACAAGTGCATCATCCGCGACGCGACCGGCCATGAGTTCCCGCAGGATCCGTACCAGCAGCTCGACCTGGCGATCCGCGCGGTCTTCCACTCGTGGAACACCGAACGGGCCCGGCTGTACCGGCGGCAGGAGCGCATCCCGCACAGCCTGGGTACCGCCGTCAACGTGCAGGTGATGGCGTTCGGCAACGCCGGCACCGGGTCCGGGACGGGTGTGGGGTTCACGCGCGACCCCGGATCCGGTGCGCCCGGCATCTACGGCGACTACCTCGCCGACGCCCAGGGCGAGGACGTCGTCGCGGGCATCCGGAACACCAGCCCGCTGCAGGCGCTCGGGGAGAGCGACCCGGCGTCGTACGAGCAGCTGCTCGACATCATGCGCACCCTCGAGCTCCACTACCGCGACCTGTGCGACATCGAGTTCACCGTGGAGCGCGGCAAGCTGTGGATGCTCCAGACCCGGGTCGGGAAGCGGACGGCCGCGGCTGCGTTCCGCATCGCCGTTCAGCTCGTCGACGAGGGCGTCATCTCGATGGACGAGGCGCTGATGCGGGTCAGCGGCCACCAGCTCGGTCAGCTGATGTTCCCGCGCTTCGCGGCCGGTGAGACGCACGAGCGCATCGCCAAGGGGATGAACGCGTCGCCCGGTGCCGCGGTCGGACGTGTCGTCTTCGACTCGGCAACGGCGGTCAGCTGGACGGCCGCCGGCGACGCGGTCGTCCTCGTGCGGCGCGAGACCAACCCCGACGATCTCGAGGGCATGATCGCGGCGACCGGCATCCTGACCAGCCGGGGCGGCAAGACCTCGCACGCGGCGGTCGTCGCCCGCGGGATGGGCAAGACCGCCGTCTGCGGGGCGGAGTCCTTGGACGTGGACACCAAGGGACGCCTCATGACCACCGCGTCGGGCATCGTCGTCAAGGAGGGCGACGTCATCTCGATCGACGGGTCGACGGGCGACGTCTTCCTCGGCGAGGTGCCGGTCGTGCCGAGCGCCGTCGTCACGTACTTCGAGGAGGGCCTGAGCGCTGCCCTGCTCGACGCCGACGAGCCGACCGCCGAGCTCATCCGTGCGGTGGACCGGGTCATGTCGCACGCGGACGGGTCGAGGCGCCTGCGGGTCCGGGCGAACGCGGACACGCCGGACGACGCCAGCCGGGCGCGGCGGATGGGGGCTGAGGGCATCGGCCTGCTGCGGACGGAGCACATGTTCCTCGGCGAGCGCAAGACGCACGTCGAGCGGCTCATCCTCGCGGACACCGAGCAGGAGCGGCGCGACGCGCTCGACGCGCTGCTGCCGCTGCAGCGCAAGGACTTCATCCGGATCCTCGAGGCGATGGACGGCCTGCCGGTCACGATCCGGCTGATCGACCCGCCGCTGCACGAGTTCCTCCCGGACCGCACCGAGCTGGCGATCCGGGTCGCCGTCGCCGAGGCGCGAGGAGAGGAGCACGAGTCGGACCTGCGGCTGCTGCAGGCGGTCAACCGGCTGCACGAGCAGAACCCGATGCTCGGCCTGCGCGGTGTTCGGCTGGGGCTGGTCCTGCCCGGGCTGTTCGCGCTGCAGGTGCGCGCGATCGCCGAGGCCGCGTGCTTCCGGCAGCGCATGGGCGGCCACCCGAGGGCGGAGATCATGATCCCGCTGGTCGGCTCGATCCAGGAGCTCGAGCTGGTGATCGACGAGGCGGCCGGCGTGCTCAGGGAGGTCGCGGACGCGAACGGGTGCACCCTGAAGTTC
>JAFIHP010000247.1 GCA_017849335.1 Actinomycetales bacterium
CCAGACCCGGCCATACCGCCACCCAAAGCGGCCTAGCTCCGCATACAACCCACCCGCACGACACGCCAGCCCGCGACCATCCCGGTCAGCGGGCCGAAGGCCGTGCCGCCGCTCTCAACGCCGGCGCCCGAACGAGGCCTGCGACGGTCCGCTGAGCTGAACACCGAGCCTCGCTGAGCCCCGGAAGCGGACAAACCCCCCGAGGAGAAGCCCGCAGGCTCCCCCTCGGGGGGTTTCGTAACCCTAGGGTCCCTACTTTCGTAAGGACCCCGTGGCGGTGGCGGTGGGATTTGAACCCACGGTGAGGTTGCCCCCACACACGCTTTCGAGGCGTGCTCCTTTGGCCGCTCGGACACGCCACCGCCGAGAAGGGTACAGGCCGCCCTACCCGCGTCTGCCCTCAGCCTCGGGCGTAGTCCCGCACCCGGAAGGCCGGCGCCAGGAGCGCGACGACGGCGAGGACGAGCACGAGAACGGCGAACGCCCACGGCAGCGAGCTGACGTCGGCGACGAGCCCGATCAGGGGAGCGCCGACGACGAACCCGACGTAGTTGAAGACGTTGACCCGGGCGATCGCGACGCCGCTGCCCGCCGGGTCATGCTGCGCTGCGGCGGTGAACGCGAGCGGGATCACCGGAGCCGCGCCGAAGCCGAGGATGCCGAAGGCGACCAGCGCCCACGTCGGGTTCGGTGCGACGGCGATCAGGACGGCGGCGCCCGCGGCGATCAGCCCACCCAGGCGGACCAGCATGACCGGCCCGCCCGCCATGACGCCCCGGTCGACGAAGACGCGGGCCGCGAGCGTCGTCAGTGCGTAGCACGCGTACGCGAGGGCGGCGACGGTCTCGCTCGACGAGAGCCCGTCGGTCAGGTACACCGCGCTCCAGTTCGACGCGGCCGAGTCGGCGATGTAGACGCACGCGAGCGCGATGCCGATGACCACGATCGGCTTCCACGGCACGTGGACGACGGCGCTCCCGCTCTCCTGGGCGGCCTCCGGTTCCGCCCGTCCGCGCAGGTAGGACGGTCCGGCCACGAGATGTGCGGGGACCAGGACGATCGCGATGATCACGAAGAACGCCCACAGCGCCAGGCTGGTGCCGGCGGCCAGCGCGGCCAGCCCGGCGCCGACGATCCCGGCGAGGCTGAACGCGGCGAAGAAGGACGCCATGATGCTGCGGGCGTAGGCGGACTCGACCCGTGCCGCGTGCGCGTTCATCGCCGCGTCGACGGAGCCCAGGGCGAGCCCGACCAGCACGAGCGAGACGACGAGCAGGGGCATCGACGCGCTCGCCGTGCACAGCCCGACCGCGACGAGCGCCAGGGGCGTGAGCGGCCCGACGACGCGCAGCGTTGCGGCGGCCCCCCACCGGGCGATCGCCGATCCGGTCAGGACGCTGCCGACGCCGGCGACGATCGGGACCAGGCCGAGGAGCAGGGCCAGTGCGCCCTCCCCCAGGTCGAAGCGGTCCTGGATGGTCGGGATACGGGTCACGAGCGCGGCGAAGCAGACACCCTGGCTGACGTACGGGACGGCGCCGGCGATGCGGGCGCGGGTCGGGGGCGCGGACACGGCGTGACTATCGCACTCCGACGAGCTCTCGACGGTCGTTCGCCATGACCGACGCGCGGGAAGGCGTCATCGCGGCGCGTGTCACCTCAGCACGACCGCCACCGTGGCCACGACGATGACGACGCTCTGCGCACTGTGGATGATGATCCCCATCCAGGCGCTCTGGTACCGCCGACTGGGGTAGGCAAGGGCGATGGTGTCGAGCATCGCGGTGGGGATCGCCCACGGCATGTGCAGGTGGTAGGCGCCGAACAGCACGCCGTTGGCGACCCAGTCGAATCGGCCGAACACGCCGTTCATCCGAGGGAGCAGGAGCCCGCGGAACAGCAGTTCCTCGCCGAGCACCGTGTTGAACACGGCCAGCGCGACGATCACCGCGAACCAGCCCCAGTTCCCGCCCAGGAGTGCGGTGCCGTCGGGGGAGTCCAAGAACGCCGGCAGGTCGTGACCGGCGACCGGCGGTATGGCTGGCAGGAACTCCTCGAGCGCGAAGACCGCAGCGAACGGGACGAGCATCCACCACACCCGCCCACCGCTACGCCCGGTGCGCGGACTGGTCGGTGCGACGAGCCACAGCGCACGGCGCACGGCCGACCACCGCCAGGTCCCGCACTCGCGATGGACGAGGACGGCGACGAGGACGAACTGCCAGACCAGGCCGGCGGTGAGGGCGAGCAGGAGTGCTCGTGCCATGGGCGAGGGGCCGGGGAGGTGGTCGGCCACGGCCGGCGCGACCACCCAGGCGAGCAGAGCCATCGGGACGGCGGCAGCCGCCCAGATGCCCAGGATCGTGTGGAGTCGGTACTGCGGGAGCGGCGCGGTCGCCGCGGATTCGGCGCGTCGTGGGGTCATGGCGTGACCGTCGCAGCCAGCGGCGCCCGCCGGATCAGGGACGAGCCCGGAGCGGGCCCTGGGCTTTTCCGGGGCCGAGGTCAGGGTGGGCCCGGAGGGCCACGCGCGCAGGCATGTGCCCCGAGAAGCGGACGGGACCCGGCCGGAGCCGGGTCCCGTCGACGTTCGCCTCGCGGGCGGCCGCGGAGGATAGGGGATTTGAACCCCTGAGGGATTGCTCCCAACACGCTTTCCAAGCGTGCGCCCTAGGCCACTAGGCGAATCCTCCGCGGAGGAGGCTATCTGGCCCCCGATCGGCACCGACGCGGCGCCCCGATCGAACGCCGCGATCCACCGGGCCGACCCGCCGCGTACAGTTGCCCCGACCCCCCGTGCGGCGTCATCGCGTGAACCTCCCCAGGGCCGGAAGGCAGCAAGGATAAGCGCGCTCTGGCGGGTGCGCGGGGGGTCCCGTTCGCGTCGGGCCGGTCACTGGCTACCCGTAGGCTGCACGCGTGTCCATGGCCCTGTACCGCACCTACCGGCCCGCGCGCCTGGACGAGGTCGTCGGGCAGGAGCACGTCACCGTCCCGTTGCGTCGGGCTCTGGAGAACGACCGCGTGCACCACGCCTACCTGTTCTCTGGCCCGCGGGGCTGCGGAAAGACCTCGACCGCACGGATCCTCGCGCGCTCGCTCAACTGCGAGCAGGGACCGACCCCGGAGCCGTGCGGGGTCTGCCGCAGCTGCCTGGACCTGGCCCCGAACGGACCGGGGTCGCTCGACGTGATCGAACTCGACGCCGCGAGCCACGGCGGCGTCGACGACACCCGCGACCTGCGAGAGCGCGCGATGTTCGCGCCCGCCTCCTCGCGTTTCAAGATCTACATCATCGACGAGGCCCACATGGTGACGACGCAGGGCTTCAACGCCCTGCTCAAGCTCGTCGAGGAGCCGCCCCCGCACGTGCGCTTCGTCTTCGCCACGACCGAGGCCGAGAAGGTGCTGCCGACCATCCGGTCGCGCACGCACAACTACACGTTCCGGCTCCTGCCGGCGCGCACCCTGCAGCAGCTGCTCGCCAAGGTCTGCGAGGCCGAGGGGATCACGGCCGAGCCGGCAGCGCTGGCGCTGATCGCCCGCGCCGGTGCCGGCAGTGCCCGGGACAGCGAGTCGATCCTCGGTCAGGTCATCTCCGGGAGCGGGCCGGCGGGCATCACGTACGCCGAGGCGGTCGCCCAGCTGGGCCTGACCGACGCCGCCCTGCTCGACCAGACGATCGACGCGCTCGCCGCCCACGACGGCGCGGCGCTGTTCACGGTCGTCGACAAGGTCATCGACGCCGGGCACGATCCGCGGCGTTTCGTCACCGACCTCCTCGAGCGGTTCCGCGACCTCATCGTGCTCACGAACGTGCCGCACGCGGCCGAGCTCGGGCTGGTCGACGCGCCCGAGGATCAGGTGGCCCGTGAGGTCGACCAGTCCGCCCGGTTCGGGCCGTTCGAGCTCGCCCGCGCCGCCACCGTGGTCAGCGAGGCGTTGACCGAGCTCAAGGGGGCGACGGCACCACGGCTGCACCTGGAGCTCATGGCCGCCCGCCTCCTCCTGCCGGCGGCCGACGCCGACGAGGCCGGCACGCGTGCCCGGCTCGACCAGCTGGAGCGGCGGGTGTCGGCCGCCGTGGCCATGCCGGTCGCGGCGCCCGGGCCCGCGGCAGCGGGAACGGCTGCGGGCGCAGCTGCGGCCG
>JAFIHP010000248.1 GCA_017849335.1 Actinomycetales bacterium
CTCAGTTCTTCGCGGGGCACCTGGATCGCGGAGAGCACGACGGCATCGTCGTGACGGTCGCGGGCGACGACACGATCATGATCGTCATGCGGACGCCCGCTCAGGCCCGGTCGCTGTGCCGGACGCTACTGTCGCTGGCCGAGCAGAGGAGTCACCTGTGAGAGGGCGAGGACTGGGCGTGAGCGAGCCCCGCAGCAGTCGAACGGAGGAGTCGTGACCGATGCCGGTTCGCCGACCCGACTGTGGGGCGGTCGCTTCGCGGGCGGCCCGTCCGACGCGATGGCGGCCCTGAGCCTGTCGACGCACTTCGACTGGCGGCTTGCCCCGTACGACCTGCGCCAGACCGCCGCGCACGCGCGCGTGCTGAACCGGGCCGGCCTGCTGACCGACGACGAGCTGGACGCCGTGCTCGGTGCGCTCGACGCGATCGGCGCCGAGGTGGTGGCCGGCACCCTCGTCCCGATCCCGGCCGACGAGGACGTGCACACGGCGATCGAGCGTTCGCTCGTCGAGCGGCTGGGCGACCTGGGCGGCCGGCTGCGGGCCGGTCGCAGCCGCAACGACCAGGTCTCGACCGACTTCCGCCTCTACCTGCGTGACCAGGCGGCCGCGATCGCGCTCGCGGTCACCGACCTGCAGCAGGCCCTGCTCGACCAGGCTCTCGCCCACGTCGACACGTATTCGCCGGGCTTCACGCACTTGCAGCACGCGCAGCCGGTGTCCTTCGGGCACGAGCTCGCCAAGCACGTCCACGCGCTGGCCCGCGACGTGGAGCGGCTCGGTGACTGGGACCGCCGCACGTCCCGGTCCCCGCTGGGGGCCGGGGCGCTCGCTGGCTCCAGCCTGGGCCTCGACCCGCAGGCCGTCGCCAAGGACCTCGGCTTCGACGAGGCCCTCGCCAACTCGATCGACGCGACGAGCGACCGCGACTGGGTCGCCGAGTTCTTGTTCGTGGCGGCCATGATCGGCGTACACCTGTCGCGGCTGTCGGAGGAGGTCATCCTCATGGCCAGCCGGGAGTTCGGCTGGGCGACGCTGGACGACGCCTGGTCGACGGGCTCGTCGATCATGCCGCAGAAGAAGAACCCGGACGTGGCGGAGCTGGCTCGCGGGAAGTCCGGTCGGCTCATCGGGAACCTCACCGGACTGCTCGCGACGCTGAAGGGCCTGCCGTTCGGCTACAACCGCGATCTGCAGGAGGACAAGGAGCCCGTGTTCGACACCGTCGAGCAGCTGCTCCTCGTGCTTCCGGCGATGTCCGGCATGGTCGCGACCCTTCGGTTCGACACCGAGCGCATGGCGGCGTCGGCGCCCGAGGGCTTCGCGCTCGCGACCGACATCGCCGAGTGGCTCGTGCGCGAGGGTGTGCCGTTCCGGCATGCGCACGAGATCGCCGGCGGATGCGTACGCCTGGCCGAGGAGCGCGGCGTCGAGCTGTGGGACCTGACCGACGTCGACCTCGCGGCCGTCTCGGGCCACCTGACGCCGGCCGTGCGCGAGGTGCTCACTGTCCGCGGGTCGCTCGACTCGCGTTCGGCGTTCGGCGGCACGGCGCCGGAACGGGTGACCGAGCAGCTCGTGGCCCTGGGCACCGTCCTCGATGACCAGCGACGCCGCTGGACGCCGTCCTCCTGACGATCCGGGTCGGTCCGCCCCGCGCTGGGTAGCGTGCAGGCCATGACCGACCACCCCGTCTCGTCGATCGTGGACCCGTCGTTGTGCGTCATCCCGGACGGGCAGGTCGACGTCACGATCCTGTGCCCGGTCGACGGGCTGAGCTTCGTGGCCGCGGACGACCCCGCGATGCCGAGCTACCGCGTCATCGGCAACAACCGCCAGCCGATCGCGCTGCGCGACCTCATGATCGCGCCGGTCCGGTCCGGGTACATCGGCAAGGACCGGACGCCGCCGGATCCGGCGCTCGTCCCGCCGACGGGAATGGAGGCTGTTCCCGACGTCGACGTGGCCACGGTCTACCTGCCGATCCGCGACGGCGTCGTGCGCGCACTGGTGTACCGACCGCGTTCCCTCGGAGCGGACGAACGGCCGCCGGTCGTGCTCTACCTGCACGGGGGTGGGTTCACGGTCGGGTCCTGCGACGACACGGACTACCTCACGCGCCGCATCGCGCGTGACAACGGTCTCGTCGTCGTCTCCGCGGACTACCGGCTCGCCCCGGAGCACCCCTTCCCGACGCCGCTGGAGGACGTCGCCGACGCGTACGCCTGGCTGACCCGCGAGGCTGGGAGGGTCGGAGGCGACGGGACGCGCGTCCTCGTGGCGGGGGACTCGGCGGGGTCGGCCTTCGCCGCCGCGTTGCCCCTGCGGGCAGCGGAGGCGGGGCTGCCACTGCCGGCCGCGGTGGTGATGCTCGGCGCGTTCGTCGACTTCGTCCAGGAGCGCTGGCCGTCGTTCCAGCGCCTGGCGCCGCGGGGGATCGTCTACGACAGCGCCTTCTTCGGCTACATCCGCAGCGCCTACCTGCCGACCACATCATGGACCGACCCGCTGGCGAGCCCGATCTACGGCGACCTCGCGGGCTACCCGCCGACGTTCCTCGCGGCCGGAACCGAGGACCCGATCGTCGACTCCGCACGGGCGTTCGCGGACGCACTCGCGGCAGCCGACGTCCGGTGCACGGGCTTCTGGCCCGAGGGCATGCCCCACGGGTTCTACTTCTTCCCGGGCGTGCATCCGCAGGGCGATGTCGCCTACGAGCGCCTGCGGGCGTTCCTCCTCGACGTGCTGTGACGGTCCGTGCGCTGCTGTCGGGCCACGCCGCGGACGTGGCCCCGCTGCTCCTGGGCGCGACGGTCACGTCGCGCGTTGACGGCCAGCCGGTCGCGGTCCGGCTCACCGAGGTCGAGGCGTACGGAGGGGTCGGCGAGGACCCCGGCTCGCACGCGTTCCGGCGACGCACGGCCCGCACGGCGTCGATGTTCGGGCCCGCCGGCCATGCGTACGTGTACTTCACCTACGGCATGC
>JAFIHP010000029.1 GCA_017849335.1 Actinomycetales bacterium
CCATGCCGGCGTCCTCCGGCTGGGCGAGGACGGTGTTGCCGTGCACGTACCGGTCGTACTGGTCGGGGACCCACGACCACGACGCCACGTTCGGCGCGGCGACCATCGTCAGCAGGGTCGCCCGCAGGTCGTCGGCGGTCGACGGGCGCGCGAGCGCGTCGGGCACGTTCGTCTGGAGCGCGTCCTGCCATGCCGGACGGTGGAACGGGCGCTCGTACACCGGGCCCTCGTGGGCGACCGTGCGCGGCGGCACGTCGACGATGCGCGCGCCGTGCCAGTCGATCGTGAGCCGGCCGGAGTCGTTGACCTCGCCGATGACGACGGCCTCGACGTCCCACTTCGCGCAGACGTCCATGAACGCGTCGAGGTTGTCCGGGCGGACGACGGCGCACATGCGCTCCTGCGACTCGCTCATGAGGATCTCCTCCGGCGAGAGCGTCGGGTCGCGCAGCAGGACGCGGTCCAGCCACACGTGCATGCCGCCCTCGCCGTTGGAGGCGAGCTCGCTGGTCGCGCACGAGATGCCCGCCGCACCGAGGTCCTGGATGCCCTCGACCAGGCCCGCGTGAAGCAGCTCCAGCGTCGCCTCGATGAGCAGCTTCTCCATGAACGGGTCGCCGACCTGCACGCTGGGGCGCTTGGTCGGGATGCCGCCCTCGAAGGACTCCGAGGCCAGGATCGAGGCGCCGCCGATGCCATCGCCACCGGTCCGCGCCCCGTACAGCACGACGAGGTTCCCCACGCCCGCCGCCGCCGCGAGGTGGATGTCCTCGTGCCGCATGGCGCCGACGCACAGCGCGTTGACGAGCGGGTTGCCCAGGTACGACTCGTCGAACACGACCTCGCCGCCGATGTTGGGCAGGCCGAGGCAGTTTCCGTACCCGCCGATGCCGGCGACGATGCCCGGCAGCACGCGGTGCGTGTCTGGGGCGTCCAGCGGGCCGAACCGGAGCGGGTCCATCACCGCGATCGGGCGGGCACCCATCGAGATGATGTCGCGGACGATGCCGCCGACCCCGGTCGCCGCCCCCTGGTAGGGCTCGACGTACGACGGGTGGTTGTGGCTCTCGACCTTGAACGTGACAGCCCAGCCGTCGCCGATGTCGACGACACCGGCGTTCTCGCCGATGCCGACGAGCAGGGTGTCGGTCTTGGGCGCCTTCTCGCCGAACTGGCGCAGGTGCACCTTGCTCGACTTGTAGGAGCAGTGCTCGCTCCACATGACCGAGTACATCGCCAGCTCGGAACTCGACGGCCGGCGGCCGAGGATCTCCCGGATGCGCGCGTACTCGTCGGCCTTCAGTCCGAGCTCCGCGAACGGCTGCTCCCGGTCGGGGTCGGTCGCGGCGTTCTCGACGGTGTCGGTGTGCACGATGCTCACGCGGCCACCACCGCGGCGAGGACGGACGTGAAGAAGGCCAGCCCGTCGTCGGTGGGCCCGGTCAGCGTGTCGATCGCGTGCTCCGGGTGCGGCATGAGGCCGACGACGTTGCCCCGCGCGTTGCGCACGCCGGCGATGTCGCGGCGGCTGCCGTTGGGGTTGACGTCGACGTACCGCGCGACCACGCGGCCCTCGGCCTCGAGCCGGTCGAGCGTCGCCTCGTCGGCGACGTAGTTGCCCTCGCCGTTCTTGACCGGGATGACGATCTCCTGGCCGGCCGCGTAGTCGCGCGTCCAGACCGACGTGGCGTCCTCGATGCGCAGGCGCTGGTCGCGGCACACGAAGTGCCGGCTGCCGTTGCGGGTCAGCGCGCCGGGGAGCAGGTGCGACTCGCACAGCACCTGGAAGCCGTTGCAGATGCCGAGGACCGGGAGTCCGCCGTTCGCTGCCGCCACCAGCGGCTCCATGACGGGCGCGAACCGGGCGATCGCCCCGCAACGCAGGTAGTCGCCGTAGGAGAACCCGCCGGGCAGGACCACCGCGTCCACGGCGTGCAGGTCGGCGTCGCCGTGCCACAGCGCGACGGCCTCGGCGCCCGCAGCGCGCACCGCACGCGCGGCGTCGCGGTCATCGAGCGAGCCGGGGAAGGTCACGACCCCGACGCGCATCAGGCCTCCTGCGCCACGGTCAGGACGAAGTCCTCGATGACCGGGTTGCTGAGCAGCTCACCGGCCAGCTGCTCCAGCAGGGCGGCGCGGTCGCCGTCGAGGTCGCCCTCGATGTCGATGACGAACTGCTTGCCCTGACGGACGTTCGTCACCCCGTCGAGTCCGAGGCGGCCGAGGGCCCCCTGGACGGCCCGACCCTGAGGGTCGAGGATCTCCGGCTTGAGCATGACGTCGACGACGACGCGGGCCACGGGCACTCCAGCGAATCGAGGGGCTCCTGCGCGGCAACCCTACCGCGCCCCCGTCACCGCCCAGACGCCTCAGATGGTCGCCATCGGCGGCAGACCGGCCCGGGAAGCGACCATTCCAGGCGCCTCGCGGGTCAGGAGCCCGGATGGGCTTGCCACGCGCTCCAGGCCGACGCCACCATCGCCTCCAGGTCCCGCGTCGCGCGCCAGCCCAGCACCCGGGCGATCTTGTCGGTGGACGCGAACGTCGCCGCCGGGTCGCCGGCGCGTCGACCGACCGCCTGCGCACC
>JAFIHP010000249.1 GCA_017849335.1 Actinomycetales bacterium
CCGCGTGTTCGACCGGTTCGTCCGCCTGGACGAATCCCGGGTGCGGGACGAGGGAGGAAGCGGCCTCGGGCTGGCGATCGTCGCGGCCGTCGCCGGAGCGCACGGGGGCCGGGCCTGGGCCGCACCCGGCCCGGGCGGCCACTTCCGCCTCATGCTCCCCGCGGCGGCGCCGGTCGTCCTTTCGGAGTGATGCGCGGCGGCCCGGTCGCCCGTAGACTCCGCGATCCGACCGCACCACGCGAGCGGATCCACCAGCATCGACAAGGAGAATCCCATGGCAGACGACGACATCGAGGTCGGCGAGGACATCGAGGTTGCCGAGATCACCGACGCGGACGGCAACGTCGTCGGCGCGGTCATCGATGACGTGATCGTCGCGACGAGCGCGGACGGCGCGATCGTCGACGAGCTCATCGAGGTCATCGACGCAGACGGCGACGTGGTCGCGGTCGACGAGACGGTCAGCGCGTACGACGCGGACGGCGAGCTCGTCGACGAGGTCGAGGTCGGAGCAGTCGCGGTCGACGAGTAGTCGTCGGCGACTGCCGTACCGGAGCAGCTCCGGACGGCCGCAGACGCCCCGGGCGCGTGTCCGCGCCCGGGGCGTCGCGCGTACCGGGGCCGATTCGAGGCGCACGGGTAGCCGTCGACCCGAGGCTGTGGCACGGTCAGGCCATGCCATTGGTTGCCGGCGTGGACTCGTCCACGCAGTCTGTGAAGGTCGTTGTCCGCGATGCAGAGACCGGAGGCGTGGTCCGCGAACGACGCGCGCCGCACCCGGACGGCACCGAGGTGGATCCGGCGGCATGGGTTCATGCGCTCGTCGACGCGAGCGAGGGACTGCTGGACGACGTAGCGGCGCTGAGCATCGCCGGTCAGCAGCACGGCATGGTCGCTCTCGACGAGGAGGGGGAGGTCATCCGGCCGGCGTTGTTGTGGAACGACACCCGGTCGGCGCCGGACGCTGCCGCGCTGGTGGACGAGCTGGGTGGTCCCCAGGCCTGGGCGGACGCGGTCGGCAGTGTCCCGGTCGCGTCGTTCACGGTGTCCAAGGTGCGTTGGCTCGCCCGCGTCGAGCCCGAGAACGCGGCTCGAACCGCCCGGCTGATGCTACCCCACGACTACCTGACGTGGCTCCTCGCCGGTCGCCCCGAGGGCGCCGTCACCGATCGCGGCGACGCGTCGGGGACGGGCTACTGGTCGCCGCAGTCGGGGACCTATCGCGACGACCTCCTGCAACTCGCGATGGGCCGCGTTCCCGCGACGCCGCGGGTCGCCGCACCGGGGGAGGCCATCGGCGAGACGGCCGACGGGATCGCCCTCGGCCCGGGCACGGGCGACAACATGGCGGCGGCACTCGGAATCGGCGCCGTTCCCGGTGACGTCGTCGTGTCGCTCGGCACCTCGGGCACGGCGTTCGCGGTCGCGGACGCACCGACGGCGGACGGAAGCGGACTCGTGGCCGGCTTCGCCGACGCCACCGGCCGCTTCCTCCCCCTGGTGTGCAC
Organism: Actinomycetales bacterium; assembly: GCA_017849335.1. Lineage (GTDB taxonomy): Bacteria > Actinomycetota > Actinomycetes > S36-B12 > S36-B12 > UBA10649. Next base: position 1,509 of record JAFIHP010000249.1, read on the forward strand.
GCTGAACGCCGCGCGGGTCATCACGACGACCGCCGCCCTGCTGGGTGTCGGCCTCGACGACTTCTCCGATCTCGCCCTGTCGGCTCCGGCGGGCGCCGGCGGACTGGTCCTGCTGCCCTACCTCGACGGCGAGCGGACGCCGAACCTGCCTGACGCCCGCGGCAGCCTGCACGGACTCTCACGGGAGAACCTCACGCCCGCGAACGTCGCCCGGGCGGCGGTCGAGGGCATGCTCTGCGGCCTGGCCGACGCGGTGGACGCGCTCGTCGACGTCGGCGTGCAGCCCCGGCGGATCCTGCTCGTCGGAGGTGCGGCGGCGAGCCCCGTCGTCGCCCAGGTCGCGGCGACGGTGTTCCCGGCGCCGGTCGTGGTTCCGCCGCCGGGGGAGTACGTCGCGGACGGGGCTGCGCGCCAGGCGGCGTGGGTCCTGGCCGGCGGGGGTGCGCCGCCGTCGTGGGAGCACGGCCGGGCGTCGACCCTGGAGCCCCGGCCGGTCCTCCAGGTGAGGGAGGCCTACGCGGCCGCCCGGGAGGCTCTCTACCCCTGAACGCCCCGGTCCCGCGTGACCAAACTGTTATCAGACGGTGACCAATCGTTGTCCGATATCGGTTGTGTGGCACCGATCACGGTCATATGTTGATTGCGGCAACATTCGTTTGGTGTGTTGCACAACATATGGCGCCGTCAGGTCGCCCGGGTCGGCAGGCAGGGAGCGTTGGTGTCCACCGAATTCGTCGCATCGCCGGAGGATCACTTCTCGTTCGGGTTGTGGACGGTCGGTAACCGCGGGCGTGATCCGTTCGGCGAAGCCGTCCGGCCGAAGATCGAGATCAAGGAGATGCTCCACCGGCTCGCAGAGCTCGGTGTCTGGGGCATCAGCTACCACGACGACGACGCGTTCACCTTCAACGGCGAGGACTCCCTCCACCGGCAGGAGGTCGACGCGCTGAAGGCCGGTCTCGAGGAGACCGGGCTGGTCTGCTCGATGGCCACGACGAACCTGTTCTTCCACCCGATCTTCAAGGACGGCGCGCTGACGTCGAACGACCCGCGGGTCCGACGGTTCGCGATCCAGAAGGTCATGCGCAACATCGACGTCGCCGCCGAGCTGGGCGCCCCCACCTACGTCTTCTGGGGTGGCCGCGAGGGCGTCGAGACGGCCGCGTCGAAGGACACGCGCGACGCGCTGTCCCGCTACGCGGAGGCCATCGACTTCCTCGCCGGCTACGTCAAGGACAGCGGCTACCAGATGCGGTTCGCGCTGGAGCCCAAGCCGAACGAGCCGCGCGGCGACATCTTCCTGCCGACTGTCGGCCACGCGCTCGCGTTCATCTCGACGCTCGACAACGCCGACATGGTGGGGCTCAACCCGGAGGTCGCGCACGAGACGATGTCGGGCCTGAGCTTCTACCAGGGCGTCGCGCAGGCGATCTGGCAGGGCAAGCTCTTCCACATCGATCTCAACGACCAGCGGATCGGGCGGTTCGACCAGGACTTCCGGTTCGGCTCCGAGGGCATCAAGGACCACTTCTTCCTCGTCCGGCTGCTGGAGAACAGCGGCTACGCCGGTGCCAAGCACTTCGACGCGCATGCCTACCGCACCGAGGACGTCGACGGAGTCTGGGACTTCGCCCGCGGCTGCATCCGCAACTACCTCGCACTGCGGGCCAAGGCCCGCGAGTTCGACTCTGATCCCCGCGTGGCCCAAGCGATGGCCTACTCCGGCGTCGCCGACCTCGCGGAGCCGACCGTCGGCCCGTACACACCGCAGGCCGCGGCGGCGCTGAAGGCCGAGACCTTCGATGTCGAGTCCCTCGCTCAACGGGGGTTCGGGAACGAGGCCCTCGACCAGCTCGTCGTCGACCACATCCTGGGCATCGCCTGATCGTGGCTCGACCGCACTACACACCCACACAAAGTTCGCAGGAGGCTCCTGCGGGGAAGGGACAGCACCGCATGTCCAAGAAACTGTACGGAGCAGTGGCCGGCCTCGCCGCCGCGTCTCTGCTCGTTGCTGCGTGTAGCAGCTCCAGCAGCAGCGAGTCCACCTCGTCGGCCGCCTCCGCGGCCGCGACCGAAGCCGCCTCGGCTGCGGCCTCCGCGAGCGCCATGGCGTCCGCGACGGCGGCGACCGCCAGCGGCAAGGCCTGCGTGATCCTCCCCGACTCCGCATCGTCGGCACGGTGGGAGACCGCGGACCGTCCGTTCCTCGAGGCTGCCTTCCAGGCCGCCGGGCTCGAGTCGGACATCCAGAACGCGAACGGCGACAAGGCCAAGTTCGCCACCATCGCTGACGGCATGATCGCCGGCGGTTGCGGCGTCATGGCGATCGTCAACCTCGACAGCCCGTCGGCTGCCGCGGTCATCAAGAAGGCCGACGCGGCCGGCATCCCGGTCATCGACTACGACCGCCTGACCCTGGGCGGCGGGGCGAAGTACTACGTGTCGTTCGACAACGTCGCGGTCGGCACCGCGGAGGGCACCGGCCTGGTCAAGTGCCTGAACGACGCGGGCGTCACGTCCGGCCCGGTGGCACTGCTCAACGGCTCCCCGACCGACAACAACGCCACGCTGTTCAAGCAGGGCTACGAGAAGGCCATCACGGACGCCGGCTTCACGATCGCGGCGGACCAGTCGGTGCCGGACTGGGACAACACGAAGGCCGGCACGATCTTCGAGCAGATGTACACCAAGGCCAACGGTGACTTCGTCGGTGTCGACGCGGCCAACGACGGTCTCGGCGGCGCCGTGATCGCGGTGCTCGAGCGCAACGGCCAGGCGGGCAAGGTCCCGGTCACCGGCCAGGACGCCACGGACGAGGGCCTGCAGCGCGTGCTGCTGGGCACCCAGTGCGTGACCGTGTACAAGGCGGTCAAGAAGGAGGCCGACGCGGCCGCCCAGCTCATGATCGCTCTGCTCACGGGTGACCAGGCGGCAGCCGATGCGCTGGCGACCGGCACGGTGGACGACACCGAGGCGGGCACCCAGGTTCCGAGCGTCCTGCTCGAGCCGCAGCAGATCTTCGCCGACAACGTCAAGGACGTCATCGCCGACGGCTACACCACCGCCGACAAGATCTGCACCACGGATGAGCTGAAGGCCGCCTGCGAGAAGTACGGCGTCCAGTAAGCCAGACGGACATCCGGTACGGATGGTCGGTGGGGGCGGGCATAGGCACCGCCCCCACCGACGCGTCCGGCCTCGACCCGTACGACTTCGTCCGATCCGCGGCCGCGTCGCCCGCCGCTGCGAGAAGGTGACCGCATGACCAGTACAGACACCCCGCTCCTCCAGCTCACGGGGATCAACAAGAGCTTCGGACCCGTCCACGTGCTCCAGGACGTCGACCTGTCGGTCTGGCCCGGCCAGGTGACGGCCCTCGTCGGCGACAACGGCGCCGGCAAGAGCACCCTGATCAAGGGCATCGCGGGCATCTACTCGTTCGACTCCGGCAGCTACGCCTTCGAGGGCAGCGAGGTCCAGGTCCACGACCCCAAGCAGGCGAACGCCCTGGGCATCGAGGTCGTCTACCAGGACCTCGCCCTGTGCGACAACCTCGACGTCGTCCACAACATGTTCCTGGGCCGCGAGGAGACCAAGCGCGTCACGCTCGACGAGATCGAGATGGAGAAGCGCGCGACGGCGACGCTGGCGGGCCTGTCGGTCCGGACGCTGAAGTCCGTGCGGCAGCAGGTCTCGAGCCTGTCCGGCGGCCAACGGCAGACCGTCGCGATCGCGCGCGCGGTGCTCTGGAACTCCAAGCTGGTCATCCTGGACGAGCCGACCGCAGCACTGGGCGTGGCCCAGACCGAGCAGGTCCTCAACCTCGTCCGGCGGCTGGCCGACAACGGCCTCGGCGTGGTCCTCATCTCGCACAACATGAACGACGTCATGCAGGTCGCGGACAACGTCGCGTGCCTCTACCTGGGCCGCATGGCGGCGCAGGTGCCCGCCACGGCGGTCACGCACTCGACCGTCGTCGAGCTGATCACGACCGGTCGGTCCGGCGACATCGGGCTCCAGCCGGAGGTTGCGAACGCGGGAGGCGTGGCATGAGCACGACCCAGACCACCGACGTCGACGTCAGCGCTGCGGGCGACTCCGCGGGCGTCGGGCAGGCGTTCCGCGACTACGTGAACCGGGTCAAGGGTGGCGATGTCGGGTCGCTCCCGGCGATCCTCGGCCTGGTCGCGCTGATCATCTTGTTCTCGATCCTCCAGCGCGACGTCTTCCTCACCATCTTGAACTTCGCGAACCTCATCAACCAGGGCACCGCGATCATCGTGCTGGCCATGGGCCTGGTGTTCGTCCTGCTGCTCGGGGAGATCGACCTGTCGGCCGGCTTCGCCGCCGGCACCGCGGCGGCGATCCTCGCGGTCGCGCTGACGTCCTGGGGCTGGGCCTGGCCGATCGCCCTCGCGGCGGCCCTGCTGACCGGAACGGTGATCGGCCTGATCATCGGCCTGCTCGTCGCCCGCCTCGGCATCCCCTCGTTCGTCGTGACCCTGGCGATGTTCCTCGCGCTGCAGGGCGTGATGCTCCTGATCATCGGCGACGGCGGCACGATCGGCATCCAGAGCGACGTGATCCTGGCGGTCATGAACAAGAACATGCCGATCTGGGCGGGCTGGCTGCTGTGGGCCGTCGTCAGTGCGGGCTATGCGCTCGTGACGTGGCGCGCGATCGCCGGTCGGCGGAAGGCGGGTCTGCGGTCGACCGCGACGTCCGTGTGGGCGTTCAAGGTGATCGCCCTCACCGTCCTGGCGGGTGTCGGCGTCTGGCTGCTGAGCCAGGAGCGGCAGATCCTCAACAACGGCAAGACGTCCTGCCCGGTCGACGGAGAAGCGCCGATCGGCTGCATCCCGGTCATCCGGGGCGTGCCGTGGGCGGTCCTGGTGATCATCGTGCTGCTCGTCTTCCTGACGTTCGTGCTCAGCCGGACGTCGTTCGGCCGCCACATCTACGCGGTCGGCGGGAACTCCGAGGCGGCGCGGCGCGCGGGCATCAGCGTCAAGGGGATCAAGACGTACTGCTTCATGATCTGCTCGACGCTCGCGGCCGTGGCCGGCGTGCTGATCGCCTCGCGCGACAACTCGGTGTCGCCGACGACCGGTGGCGCGCAGACCCTGCTGTTCGCCGTGGGTGCGGCCGTCATCGGCGGCACGAGCCTGTTCGGCGGACGGGGCCGGATCGCCGACGCCGTCATCGGCGGCCTCGTCATCGCGGTGATCGCGAACGGTCTTCCGCTCGTCACCCAGCAGTCGGGGATCCAGTTCGTCGTCACCGGCCTGGTCCTGCTCGTCGCCGCGAGCGTGGACGCGCTCTCCCGTAAGCGCTCGACCACCGGCTAAGGTCGTAGACCGTCATGGCCAGTCGTAGCGCAGCGACCCTGGACGACCTCCGACGGCACAACCGGGTGCGCCTGCTGCGCCGCCTACACGAAGGCGGCGCAGCCACGCGGTCGGACCTCGTCGCCTTCACCGGCCTCAACCGGAGCACGGTCGGCGCGGTGGTGACCGAGCTCGCCGATGTCGGGCTCGTCACCGAGGTCGCCGGGACGGCGGGACAGGTCGGCCGGCCGAGCCTGCAGGTCCATCCGGTCGCCGAGTCTGCGGTCGTCGTCGCCCTGGAGCTGCGGGTGGAGCGGTCGATCGCGCTCCTGGTCGGGCTCGGCGGGACGGTCCTCGCCCGTCGCGAGCAACGTCACCGCAGGTCCGACTACGGCCCGGCCGCGGCCGTCCGCACCGTGCGATCGCTCATGCGGCATGTGCTGTCCCAGGGCCCGAAGGACGCCGCCTGGGTTGGCGTCGGGATCAGCGTGCCCGGCACCGTCGACCACGGCGACGGTCGCGTACGCCTGGCGCCGAACATGGGGTGGACGGACGTCCCGTTGGCAGACCTGGTCCGCGAGTCGATCCTGGAGGAGTACGGCTGGTCCCCGCCGGTCGTCGTCGGGAACGACGCCGACCTCGGAGCGATGGCCGAGCACGTGCGCGGCGGCGGCGCCCTCGACGAGAACCTGATCTACCTGTCGGGCGAGGTCGGCATCGGTGGCGGCATCATCATCGACGGGCGCCCGATGACCGGTGCCGGCGGCTACGGCGGCGAGGTCGGCCACATGGTCATCAACCCCGCGGGCACGCGGTGCCGGTGCGGTGCCGTCGGCTGCTGGGAGACCGAGATCGGACGAGACGCCGTGGTCCGCGCCGCCGGGCTGAGCGACGACGCCGAGGTCGCGGACGTCGTCGCGGCGGTCGAGGCGGGGCGCCGCCGGGCGCGGACCGGGATCGACCGCATCGGGTCGTGGCTCGGGCTCGGTATGGCCAACCTCGCGAATCTCTTCAACCCCCAGGTCATCGTCCTCGGCGGGCACCTTCGGCTCGTGTACCCGCTGGTCGAGGAAGTCGTCGAGCAGCGCATGCACGAGGCGTTGCCGGCGGTCCGCGAGCAGGTGCGCGTCGAGCTGCCCGCGTTCAGCGGGGACAGCACGCTCCTGGGGTCCGCCGAGGCGGCGTTCGCGGCCCTGCTGGACGATCCGATCGACGTGTTGGGCAGGTCCGGTCGTGCCATCGCGTGACGTGTCCGCTGACCTGATCCGCCTCGCGGCCGGGTCGCACGAGATCCTCGTCGAACCGGCCCGCGGGCTGCGTGCGGTGTCCTGGTCGTACGAGGGACTGCAGGTGCTCGCCCACCACGGAGACGACCCGGTCGAGTACGGGATGTACCCGATGGCGCCCTGGGCGGGCCGGGTCCGGGGGAACGTCGTCGACGGGCCGGACGGCCCGGTGTCGTTGCCGATCAGCTACGCCGAGTGGGCCCTGCACGGCACGGCACTCGCGGCCGCCATGACGGTCGTCGAACAGCGGGACGGGCACGTCCGGGCCACGGTTCCGACACCGGCCTGGTGGCCGTGGCCGTGCACGATCGAGGTGGCCTGGGAGCTGTCGGAGGACGAGGTCCAGACCGAGACCGCCGTTCACTCGCGGGTCGCCGGATGCCCGGCCGTCGTGGGCTGGCACCCGTGGTTCCGACGCGACCTGGGCACTGGCCGCCCGGTCGAGTGGTCCCTGGCTGCGGTCGAGCAGGCCGAGCGCGGCGAGGACCACCTGCCCACCGGGTCGCGGATCGCGTTCGACGCCGATGCGGGCCCGTTCGACGACGCGTTCGTCGTGCCGACCGGCCGGGCTGCGCTGGAGTGGCCCGGCGCCCTTCGGATCGACGTGGAGAGCAACGCGGACTGGTACGTCGTCTACGACGAGCAGCCGGCGACGGTCTGCTTCGAGCCGCAGAGCGGGCCGCCGGACGGGCTTCGTCCGGACTCGGTTCGCCCGGTGCAGCTGGCCGGACCCGGCGCCCCGGTCCGGCTGGTCAACCGATGGCGGCTGCGTCGCCTCGAAGACTGACGATCACGCCGCGGACGGCCGACTCGCGAGCCGCGTCGAGCACGGCCGCCGTGGCGACCGCCTCGTCCGCGGTGGCCGGTGGCGGGCCGTCTCCCCGCATCGCCGCGGCCACCTGCGGGTAGAAGTCGTTCCAGCGTCCGCGCTCCAGCGGCGCGGTCTCCTCGACGACCGTCCCGTCGTCGAGGGCCCGTCGCAGGACCGCCTCGGTCCCCGC
>JAFIHP010000250.1 GCA_017849335.1 Actinomycetales bacterium
CCGCCCTCGGTCAGGATGTCGGCCAGCTGGTACAGGCCACCGAGGTCGACGCCCCCCGGAAGGGTGGGCAGGACGAACGTCGGCAGCCCCCGGGACTCGACCCGGCTGAACTCCCGCTCCTCCAAGGCGCCTCGCCGCGCGTGGTCGCCCGCCTCTGCCAGCAGGACGGGCGCGATCGCGTCCGCGTGCGCGGCCAGGCCGACACGGCCCAGGGCGCCGGCGACGGCTTCCACGGGCAGGGTGCCCGCCGCGGCCGCCGACAGCTGGTCGGCGTCCAGGAGCGGCGGGCGGGTCAGGTTGACGAACACCCCGCCGACCGGGAGGTGCGCGTCCTGCAGCTCGGTGATCCCGTCGATCGTCTCGGTGACGGGCATCTCCTCGAGCAAGGTCACCAGGTGGACCGCCGTGCGGGGGGACGCGATGACGCTCATCACGAGGTCGGCGTGCGAGCGGATCGGCCCGACCTTCGCGAGTCCGGACATCTCGGAGTTGACGTTGAGGAACTTGGTGATGCGCCCGGTCGGCGGCGCGTCCATCACCACGGCGTCGTAGCGGTCGTCGCTCTTCTTGTCCGTGCGCCGCACGACCTCGACGGCCTTGCCGGTCAGCAGCACGTCCCGCAGACCCGGGGCGATGGTGGTGGCGAAGTCGACCGCGCCCATCCTCTTGAGCGCGGAGCCCGCGCGCCGCAGGTTGTAGAACGTCTCGAGGTAGTCCAGGAGCGCTTCCTGCGGGTCGATCGCCAGCGCCCAGACCTCTCCGCCCTCGGGGGCGACGGCGATCTTCCGCTCCTCGTAGGGCAGCGGCGGGGTGTCGAACAGCTGGGCGATGCCCTGCCGTCCCTCGACCTCGAGGAGGAGCGAGCGGCGCCCGCCACGTGCCACGGCCAGCGCCACCGCGGCCGCGACCGTCGTCTTGCCGGTCCCGCCCTTGCCGGAGACCACATGCAGGGCGACACCGGGCCACCGCCGCGCAGTCACCCGATCAGCCTAAACGCCCCCCACCTGCCCAGGAGCCGGCCGTCGGTTCCGGCGGCGGGCGGGGGTCGCGGCGTGCCCGTCGGGCTACGCTCCCCGCATGACCACTTGGGAGTACGCGACCGCGCCGTTGCTGGTCCACGCGACGAAGCAGATCCTCGACAACTGGGGTGCCGACGGCTGGGAGCTGGTGCAGGTGGTGCCCGGTCCGAACAGCGAGCAGCTCGTCGCCTACTTCAAGCGCCCGACCGGCGAGCGCTGACGTGGGCGCCGTCGAGGACCGGCTGGCCGCGCTCGGGCTGACCGTTCAGGACGTCGTTCCGCCGGTGGCGGCCTACGTGCCGGCCGTCCGCACGGGCAGCTACGTGTACACCTCCGGGCAGCTGCCGTTCGTCGACGGAGTGCTCCAGGAGACCGGCAAGGTCGGCGCCGAGGTCACGCCCGAGCGCGCTGCGGAGCTCGCGCAGCTCTGTGCGCTGAACGCGATCGCCGCCGTGAAGTCCGTGGTGCCCTTGGACACGGTGGTCCGGGTCGTCAAGGTGGTCGGCTTCGTCGCGAGCGCACCGGACTTCACCGGGCAGCCCGGCGTCATCAACGGCGCGAGCAACCTGCTGCTGCAGGCGTTCGGCGAGATCGGTGCGCACGCCCGGTCGGCCGTCGGCGTCGCCGTCCTGCCGCTGGACGCGCCCGTCGAGGTCGAACTGGTCGTCGAGGTCGCCGGCTGACGGTGGTTGCTCTCCAGCTGACCGATGACGCGGTGCGGGCGGCCGCCACGGTCGTGCTGCTGCGCGACGGTACGGACGGCCCGGAGACGTTCCTGCTGCGTCGTGTGGCGTCGATGGCGTTCGCGCCGCGCATGCACGTGTTCCCCGGCGGACGCGTCGACTCCGTCGACGCCGAGAACCCCGTCGCCCTGCCGGCCGACGCGGATGTGCCGACGCTCGCGGGCCGGGCGAGCACCGACGAGCCGGGCGTGCGCGCCCTCTACGCGTGCGCGGTCCGCGAGACGGCCGAGGAGGCCGGGATAGCCCTGGCTGTCCCCGACGCATCCGGTGTCCCGGTCGTCGATCCCCGGCGCCTGCCGATCGTCGGTCACTGGGTCACGCCCGAGGGGGAGTCGCGTCGTTACGACGTGCGGTTCTTCGCGTACGTGGTCGACGACGGCCAGGCGCGACTGACGACGACCGAGGCAGACCATGCGCGGTGGATCCGACCGGCCGACGCGCTCGACGAGTTCGCCGAGGGCGGCCTGCGGATGCTGCCGCCGACGGAGAGCGTGCTCCGGCAGCTGGTGGGCTACGAGCGAGCCGCCGACGCGCTGGCGGCGCTCGCCGCGACCGTGGTGCGGCCGCTCCTGCCACGCCGCCGTCCGGACGGATCCGCCTGGGACCTGGTGGACGCCTACACCGGCGAGGTGCTTCGGGAGGGCGTCGACCGACCGCACACCCGCGAGACCGACGGGCGGCCGGCGGAGACGTCGACGTGAGCGGGCGGCTGATCCCGGGCGCCCGCACGGGCGAGACCTGGGGTGGCGGGCGGGTGACCGACGCCGCGACCTGCGTGCTGGCACCCAACCCGTCGCCGTGGACCCTCGACGGCACCAACACGTGGCTGGTCGGGCCGGTCGGCGGCGGTTCCGCGGTCGTGGTCGACCCCGGTCCGCTGGACGAGCGTCATCTCGCGGCGATCCGCGCTGCGCTGCGCGAGCGCGACCTGCGGGCCACGGCGATCGTGCTGACGCACGGGCACGTGGACCACTCCGAGAGTGCCCGCGCGCTGGGCTCCGAGCTGGGGGTGCCCGTCCGAGCGGTGGACCCCGGCCATCGCCTCGGTGACGAGGGACTGGCCGACGGAGCGGTGATCGCCATCGACGACCGCGAGGTGCGCGTCGTCGCCACGCCGGGCCACAGCTCGGACAGCGTGTGCCTCCTGGTCACGGACGACGGCAGCGTCCTGACGGGGGACACCGTCCTCGGCCGGGGGACGACCGTGGTCGCGTGGCCCGACGGCGACCTCGGCTCCTACCTGGACAGCCTCGCCCGGCTGGCCGACGCGGCCGCGGCCGCCGGTGCGTCCGTGCTGCTTCCGGGGCACGGCCCGGCCCTGGCCGACCCCGTCGCCGTGGTCGCCGGCTACGTCGCGCACCGCCGGAACCGCCTGGCCGAGGTGGCGGCCGTGGTCGCGGACGGCGTCACGGAGCCGCGAGCGATCGTCGAGATCGTGTACGCGTCGGTCCCCACCGAGGTCTGGCCCGCGGCCGAGCTCACCGTGCGGGCGCAGCTGGACTATCTCGCCAGGCGGTGAGGACGTCGGCGCCGTGGTCGGTGATGGCGATCGTGTGCTCGCTGTGCGCGGTGCGGCACCCGGTCGCACTGCGGAGCGTCCAGCCGTCCGGGTCGGTCACGAGCGTCGCGGTGTCGGCCATGACCCACGGCTCCAGCGCCAGCAGCAGGCCCGGCCGCAGGCGGAAGCCCCGCCCGGGTCGGCCGGTGTTGGGTACGTGCGGGTCCTGGTGCATCGAGGAGCCCAGCCCGTGTCCGCCGAACTCCGTGCTCACCGGGTACCCGGCGCCGTGGAGCACGGAGCCGATCGCGAAGGCGATGTCGCCGATGCGGGCGCCCGGCCCGGCCGCGGCGATGCCCGCGGAGAGGGCGCGTTCGGTCGCCTCGATCAGGGCGACGCTCTCGGCGGGTCTGGCACTGCCGACCAGGAAGCTGATCGCCGAGTCGGCGACGACGCCGTCGAGCGAGACCGCCAGGTCGAGCGACAGCAGGTCCCCGTCTGCGAGCGCGTAGTCGACGGGAAGCCCGTGCAGCACGGCGTCGTTCACGGACGTGCACACATAGCGACCGAACGGTCCGCGGCCGAACGGCGGGGCGTAGTCCACGTAGCACGACTGGGCGCCGGCCGCGGCGATGAGGTCCTGTGCCCACCGGTCGATGTCCAGCAGATTCGTCCCGACCGTGGTCCGTTCGCGCAGCGTGCGCAGGATCGACGCCACGAGGGCGCCGCTGGCCCGGGCCCGGACGAGGCCGCTCGCGCTCAGGATCTCGATCACCGGCAGCCTCCCGTCCCAATAACTATCCCGGTCATACTATCCCGGAATTAGAATCCCGCCATGGTCCGAACGCCGCTCACGCCCGCCGACATCGACCGGGGCCGTCGGCTCGGAGCCGCGCTCCGGCAGGCACGGGGGGACCGCACGATCCTCGATGTCGCCCTGGTCGCCGGGGTGTCGCCGGAGACCCTCCGCAAGATCGAGTCCGGCCGGGTCGCCACGCCGGCCTTCACCACCGTCGCCGCGGTCGCCGAGGTCCTGGGGCTCTCCCTCGACGCCCTGTGGTCGCTGGTGAGTCCGGCGACCCGCCGACTCGCGTCGTAGCCCGCCGAGGTTCAGGACCGGGTGGGAACCGCGGCGACGATGACGTCGAGGGTCTCCGGGTTCGCCAAGGCGTCGATCCCCGCGACCGGGCGGCCGTTGACCGCATCGCGGACAGCCACCTCGGAGAGCTTGCCGGTCCGGGTGCGCGGGAGGTCCGGCACGGCGACGATCGCGGCGGGAACGTGCCGCGGGGAGCACGCCGTCCGGATCGCGGAGCGGATCGAGGCCTGGGCCGCGTCGTCGAGCTCGACGTCCGTCGACGGGACGACGAGCAGGACGATCCGCGTGTCCGTGTCCCAGTCCTGGCTGAACGCCAGCGCCTCGGCCACGGCCGGGTGCCGTGCGATCGCGGCATAGATCTCCGCCGTGCCGATCCGGACCCCGCCGACGTTCAACGTCGCGTCCGACCGGCCGAGGATCGCGAAGCCGCCGTCCGCGCTGCGCACCGCCCGGTCGCCCTGCACCCAGATCCCGGGCCAGCGGTCGAAGTAGGCCGCGCGGAGTCGTTCCCCGGACTCGTCGCCCCAGATCGCGACCGGCACGGAGGGGAACGGCTGGGTGCAGACCAGCTCGCCGGGCTCGCCGTCGGCCGCCGGGACGCCCGCGTCGGTCCAGACGTCGACCGCCATCCCGAGGGCGGGTCCGGTCATCTCACCCGCGCGGAACGGCCGGGTCGGGTCCCCTCCGACGAGGCAGCCGATGAGATCGGTGCCTCCGGAGATCGGGTTGATCATGACGCCGGGACCCAGCTGCTCGGCGGCCCAGCGTGCGGTCTCCTCCGAGAGCGGCGACCCGGTCGCGAGCAGGACGCGCAACGGGCTTTCGACGCCGTCGGCGGCCAGATCCACCCCGTCCTGCCGCGCGAGGTCGAGCAGGCGGGCGCCGACCCCCAGATGGGTGGCGCCGACCCGGCGCGCCGCGTCGAACAGGGCTCCGGAGTGCGGGTACGTCGGCGACCCGTCGCAGACCACCAAGGTCGCCCCGAGCGCCAGGCACGACAGCTCCCAGTTCCACATCATCCAGCTGGTCGTCGTGTAGTAGAGGAGTCGGTCGCCGGGTCCGACGTCGGCGTGCAGGCCGACGTCGACGATGTGCTTGAGCAGGACGCCGCCGCTTCGATGGACCAGGCACTTGGGGCGGCCGGTCGTCCCGGAGGAGAACAGCACGTAGGCCGGGTGGTCGAACGGCAGCCGGGTGAACGTGGGCTCGGTGCCGTCCGTCAGCGTCTCCTCGAAGGCGACGACGACGCGCTCGCCGCCCGCGGCGTCGCGCAGCCGGGCGGACGCGTGTCCGGGGTCGTCGGCGACGAGCACCGCGGTCAGCGACGGGAGCCCGGCCACGACGTCGACCAGTGCGTCGGTCCGGTCGATCTGGCGCCCGGCCCAGCGGTAGGAGGGCGTGACCACGAGGACCCGCGGCTCGAGCTGTCCGAACCGGTCCAGCACGAGAGGCGCGCCGAGCTCGGGCGAGGCGCTGCTCACGACGGCGCCGACGGCGAGGGCGCCGAGCGTCGCGACCGCCGCATCGAGGGAGACCGGCAGCACGAGCCCGACCCGGTCGCCCGGCTGCACCCCGTGCGAGCGCAGCCATTGCGCGAACGACCCGACGCGACGGCGCAGCTCCCGGCCGGTGAGGGTCGCGCCGACAGCCGGCCCGTCGGCCGTCTCGAGGAGCGACACGATGGCCGCCGCGTCGCTGTCGGTCCAGCGGGCCAGGAGGTTCTCGGCGAGGTTGAGCCGGCCCTGGGGGAAGAACCGTGCCTCGGGCATCGTGCTGGGCGCAGCGGCGACGTCCCCGGACTCGCCGATCACGTCGAAGCGGTCCCACACCAGACGCCAGAAGGCGTCCGGCTCCGTGAGCGACCAGGCATGCAGGTCGGGGGTGCCGGACATCGGGTGGCCGGTGCGTTCGCGTGCCGCAGCCACGAGTCGGGCCATCGCGGTGCCCGACGCATGCTCGGGGACCGGGACCCAGGTGGGGCTCGGCGCTGGCGTCACGTTCCCCTCCTGGATCTATTGGGTTACAAGTGCGTAACGCGTGCGCTCAACGCTAGCGAGGGCGTTGACAGAGCGCCACGGCGGCGTCAGGCTCGGCCTTGCTTTCGCAATGCGATTCACCGGTTCACGATATGAGATAGCGGGAGGTGTGGAAAATGGTCGAGGAAACCGGGGCAGTGCGCCTGGGTCGACGTGCCCGCCTCGTGACTTCGACGCACGCCGCCCCGCTTAGGCTCCCGCGTACCACGGCACGTCAGACCACCACGTTCGGCACTGTGCGCTAGCGCAGGCGACGACGAACATCCCGACAGGAGAAGGAATGAAGCGCAGTTACACCCTCGCCGCCACCGCGGCGCTCGTGGCACCCGTGCTACTGCTGACGGCCTGCGGCAAGTCGAGCAGCTCCGAGGAGACCAGCTCGGCCGCCGCGACGAGTGCGGCAGCCTCCGCCACCGCAGCCGCCACCGCATCGGCCGCTGCGTCGGCAGCCTCCGGCCAGCCGGACGTCAACGGCGACGGCAGCGTGACCATCGGGATCATGAGCCCCGGTGACACGAAGGACAAGGGCTACTACGAGAGCTTCGTCGACAAGGCGAACGCCTTCGCGGACCAGCAGGGCTGGAAGGTCGTCACGGTCGACAAGATCAACCCGTCGGACGCGGTCAACCAGGCGCTCAACCTGTGCAAGCAGAACGTCGACATGGTCGCCGTCGCTGCCAGTGAGCTGAAGGACGCCCTCCAGGCGACCACCGACCCGGCGTGCGCGGGCGTGCAGTGGTACGTCAACGGTGGCGGCGGCGTCGAGCAGACCCCGTACTTCACGCAGTCCACGGACGAGGTCAACCCGACCCTCTTCGCGACCGGCTACGCGGCCGGCCTGGCGATGAAGGACAAGGGCGTCACGAAGGCCGGCTTCATCACCGGCCCGGAGCTCGACTTCTCCAAGCAGGCTGCCGCGGCCTTCACCGCCGGCATCCAGAACGTCATCCCGGACGCCACCGTCGCCGTCACCTACACCGGTGACTTCAACGACTCGGCGAAGGCCAAGGAGGCCGCGCAGGCCCAGATCGACCAGGGTGTCGGGCTCATCTACCCGTACCTCGGCGGCGCGACCGATGCGGTCGCCCAGCTGGCGAACGAGACCGGCGTCCTCACCGTGACCCCGGGCACCGATCGCTGCGAGGACACGACGACGCCGTTCAGCATCTCGTCGATCTTCGACCCGGGCGTGTACTTCGCCGCGGCGCTGGAGGACTTCGCCAAGGGCAACCTGCCGATGGGCCAGGCGCGCGTCTGGAAGCTCGGCGTGGACCCGGTCCCGACCGTCAAGATGTGCGGTGACCTCAGCTCGTTCCAGGGCGAGCTCGACACCGAGATCAAGAGCATCGGCGACGGCACCGTCGACGTCGACGCCCTCGTCGCCGGTGGCGCCAGCGCCAGCCCGGCTGCCAGCTGACGATCGACGGACGGATTCCGCTGCACATGTCGACCCAACCGACCGGGGCTCCAGCGCACAGCGCTGGGGCCCCGGCCTCCGTCGAGCTCCGAGGGATCACCAAGCGCTACGGCTCCATCGTCGCCTGCGACGACGTGAGCCTGAGCGTCTCCCGCGGAGAGATCCACGGACTCCTCGGACAGAACGGTGCTGGCAAGAGCACCTTGGTGAAGATCCTGATCGGGCTGGCGCAACGCGACGCCGGCGAGATCCTGCTCGACGGACGGTCGGTGGAGATCCCCGATCCACTGGCCGCCTCGACACTGGGCATCGCCATGGTCCACCAGCACTTCAGCCTCGTGAACGAGCTGAGCGTCTGGGAGAACGTCACCCTCGGCGAGGTCGGCCGGCCCGACGCGCAGCGGACGCGCGAGCTCGTCCGCAGCATCGGGGCCCGCTACGGCCTCGATGTCGACCCCGACGCCCGCGTCGAGGACCTCTCGACCGGCGAGCGCCAGCGGGTCGAGATCATCAAGTGCCTTCGCCGCGACCCGAGTCTGCTGATCCTCGACGAGCCGACTTCCGTGCTCACCCTGGCCGAGTCGCGTGAGCTGTTCACCGTCCTGCGCCGGGTCGCGCAGGACGAGGGCAAGACGGTCATCCTCATCAGCCACAAGCTCGACGAGATCCTGACGGCCACCGACCACGTCACGATCATGCGGTCCGGCCGCGTCGTCGCGCAGCGCGTGACCGCGGAGACCGACGAGCGCGAGCTCGCCCGCGAGATGGTCGGCCGCGAGCTGTCGAAGTGGGTCGCCGCGTCCGCGCTGGGCGACCTCGACGCCCTCGTCGATCCGTCGCTGTCCAGCGACCCCGCGATGCTGGCTCCCGTGGAGCCGATCCACGAGGACGAGTTCCCCTTCCGGCTGCGCATCACCGACGCGTACGCCAGCCGCGACGGCCGTCCGCTCCTGCAGGGCCTCTCGCTCGACCTGCGTGCCGGGGAGATCCTCGGCCTGGCCGGCGTCGAGGGCAACGGCCAGCAGGCGCTGGGCGACCTGCTCTCCAGCCTCATCGAGCTCGACTCGGGCACGGTGGAGATGGACGACGTCGTCCTGCCGACCGGCAAGCCGGGCGCGATGCACCGTGCGGGCATCGGCGTGATCCCCGAGGACCGTCATCAGTCCGGTTGCGTGCTCGACATGTCGGTGGCGGAGAACCTCGTCATGTCGACCGTCGGTTCCGTCGCACGGCGCGGATTCGTCAGCCGCAAGGCCATCCGGGCGAACGCGGAGCGCCTCATCGAGCAGTTCGAGATCTCGACCCCGTCCCCGGACACCCCGATGCGCCAACTGTCCGGCGGCAACCAGCAGAAGGTCGTCCTCGCTCGCGAGCTGTCGTTGAACCCGAAGGTCCTGGTCGCGGCCTACCCGACCCGCGGGCTCGACGTCGGCGCGATCGAGTACATGACCGAGCGGCTGCACGACGCCGCGAACAGCGGGATCGCGGTCCTGCTGATCTCCACCGAGCTCGAGGAGATCCTCACGTTGTCCCACCACATCGCCGTGATCCACCGCGGCGCCATCGTCGGCCAGATGCGACGGGTCGACGTCGACGCCGAACGGCTCGGTCTCATGATGGGAGGGCAGGAGGCATGACGATCACGTCGACGCCGCCGACGCCGGCGAACACGCGTGCGGTCGCGCAGACATCGCGCTGGTCCCAGGTGCTGACCACGCTGCTGCTGTACGTCGTCTCCATCTCGGTCGCCCTCCTCATCGCCGGACTGCTCGTGTCCCTCACCGGAGCGTCCCCGTGGGAAGCGGTCCAGGCGATCTTCCAGGGCAGCCTGAGCGACGCCGCGGCCCTGGGCCTGTCGCTGGACAAGGCCGCGCCGCTGCTGATCGTCGCCGTGGGCACGTGCATCGCCACGAGCGCCGGCCTGTTCAGCATCGGCCAGGAGGGACAGGTCGTCATCGGGGCGACGGTGGGCGCGATGGTCGCGATCTACCTGCACGGTCCCGGGCCCCTGATCCTCGTCGTGACCCTCATGGGCGCGGCACTGGGCGGTGCCGCCTGGGCCGCCGTCGCCGCTCTGCTCTACTACTGGCGCGGCGTCCCGGTGGTCATCAGCACGCTGCTGCTGGTCTACATCGCCTACCAGGTCGTGTTCTACGCGGTGACGCAGCCGTGGCTGCTGCAGGAGTCCGGTCAGAACGTGGCCTCCCCGCAGTCGGACATCATCCGGAACGATGCCTGGCTCCCGCGGATCGGCGAGTACCCCGGCCTGAACTTCTCCTCGCTCGTCGTCATCGCCGTCCTGCTCGCGGTCGGCGCGCGGATCGTCCTCAACCGCACGACCTGGGGATTCCGCCTGCGCATGCTCGGCCTCAACCCCAAGGCCGCGCGGCGGGCCGGCGTGAGTGCCGTGCTCCTGGGCAGTCTCGCCCTCATGATCTCCGGTGCCTTCGCCGGCTTCCTCGGGGGCGCACTGCTCACCGGCGGCAGCCACCGGCTGCAGCCCGGCATCTCCGAGAACGTGGGCTGGGACGGCCTGCTGGTCGCCCTCGTCGCCCGCAACAACCCCATCCTGGCGATCCCGGTGGCGTTCTTCTTCGGCGTTCTGCGTGCCGGCGGCGGCTTCCTCGCCTCGACGGGCGTGCCGCGGTACATCGTCGACGTCGTGACCGCGATCCTCGTGCTGGCGATCGTGTTCCCGCCCGCGTACCAGTACCTGCGTCGTGAGATCCGCGCGCGACGCCTGGCACGCGCCCTGGCCACCGGAGGTGCCGCATGATCGAGTCCATCGCCCTGATCCTGGCCAGCTCACTGCGTCTGGCGACTCCGCTGATGTTCGCCGGACTCGGCGAGTACATGGCGGAGAAGGCCGGGATGATCAACATCTCGATCGAGGGCATGATGCTCGCCGGCGCCTTCTCGGCGATCCTCGGCGCGACCGTCACCGGTTCGCCGGTGCTGGGCCTGGTGTTCGGCATCCTCGCCGGGGTGCTCATCGCCTTCGTGCACGCGACGTTCAGCTACCGGCTGACGGTCAACACCTACGTCATCGGCCTGACGCTGAACCTCCTGGTCCTGGGACTGACGAGCTTCCTGCTGGACGCGCTCGACCTGGGCTCGGCGCAGCTGTCGAAGTTCGAGATCCCGCTCCTGTCCGACCTGCCCATCGTCGGTCAGGCGGTCTTCAACCAGCGCTGGCCCGCCTACCTCTTGTGGATCCTGATCCCGGCCGTGTGGTTCGTGATGTACCGCACGCGGTGGGGGCTGGACATGCGCGCGATCGGCGAGAACCCGTCGGCCGTGGACGCCACCGGGATCGACGTGCTCAAGCGGCAGCGTCAGGGCCTGCTGATCGCGGGCGCCTTCGCCGGCCTCGGCGGCGCGTACCTGTCGGTGGCGGAGGTCGGCCTCTTCAACCAGAACATGACCGCCGCCCGCGGATACGTGGTCATCGCGGCGGTGATCTTCGGCGGTTGGACGATCAAGGGCACGATCGCCGGCTGCCTGCTCTTCGGCGCCGCCGATGCCATGCGCCTGGCGCTCCCGGCGCTCGGCTTCACCTTCAACGCCCAGCTCCTCATCGCGTCGCCGTACATCCTGGCGCTGGTGGCCATGGTCGTGTTCGCCCGTCGGAGCAGGGCCCCTGCGGCGTACGGCCAGCCGTTCGTGCGCGGGCTCGCGTGACCGGGCCCCGCCGGTGAAGGCTGCCTTCTACCGGACCTACGGCGGTCCGGAGGTGCTCGAGTACGGCGAGATCGATGATCCGACCCCCGGGCCGGAGGACGTGGTCGTCGCGGTCGCGGCCGTCGGATTGAACCGGATGGACCTGCTGCAGCGCGAAGGCCCGGGGTTCATGCCGGGCTTCACGCTGCCGCACATCGCGGGCATGGACGTGACCGGCGTGATCACGGCCGTCGGCTCGGACGTCCCGTCCGACCGCGTGGGAGAGCGGGTCGTCGTGAACCCGGCGATCTCCTGCGGACGGTGCGAGCCGTGCCGCCGCGGCACCGACCAGTTCTGCGTGGCCCAGCAGGTCGTCGGGGCCAGCAGGGCCGGAGGCTACGGCGCGCTGTGCGTGGTGCCGGCCACCCACGTGCACCGCGTGGCCGACCATGTCGAGCTCGTCGAGGCGGCATCCTTGCCAACCGTCTTCTCCCTGGCCTGGCACGCCCTTTTCGAGACCGGTCGGCTGGCCATCGGCGAGACGCTGATGGTGCACGCGGCGGCCAGCGGGGTGACGACGGCCGCCGTCCAGCTGGCCAAGCGGGCCGGGGCTCGGGTCGTGGTGACCGCGCGCACCGACGACGAGCTCGACCACGCCCGGCGGTACGGCGCGGACGAGTTCGTCAACACCTCCGAGCAGGACGTGGCGGAGGCGGTGATGGACCTGACCGCGGGGCGGGGTGTGGACATGGTCTTCGACCACCTCGGCCCGGC
>JAFIHP010000251.1 GCA_017849335.1 Actinomycetales bacterium
AGGACCTGCACGTGCGGGCCGCCGCGTACGGCATGCCGGGAGTGCAGGTCGACGGCATGGACATCGACGCGGTGACCGCGACGCTCGCCGAGGCGGTCGACCGCGCGCGGTCGGGGGAGGGGCCGACGCTCGTCGAGGCGAAGACGTACCGCTTCGCCGGCCACTCGCGTGCCGACACGGCGCCGTACCGTCCCGAGGGCGAGTTCGACGCGTGGAAGCTGCGGGACCCGCTGACCGTCACGCGGCAGGCCTTGGTCGCCGCCGGCACGTCCGAGCAGCGCCTCGACGAGGTCGAGGCCAGCGTGCGGGCCGGGCTGGAGGAGCTCGTACCGCTCGTCGAGTCGCTGCCCTCCCCGGGCGTCGAGTCCATGTTCGCCAACGTCTACTCCACGGCGTCGGTGACCGCATGAGGATGACGGTGAAGATGCCCCGGGCCGCCGACACGGTCGACGAGGTGATGGTGTCCGAGTGGGTGGTGGCCGTTGGCGCCGACGTCGCCGCGGGTGACCCGCTCCTGCGGGTCGAGACCGACAAGGCGCTGGTCGAGGTCCCGAGCCCGGTCGCGGGGACGCTCGTCGAGCAGCTGGTCGCGGTCGACGACGAGATCGCGACCGGTACCCCGATCGCGGTGATCGAGTCGGCCTAGCCCCGCCGGCTGCCCATGATCGGCGTCGACAACTACTCGTTCCACCGCCTGCTGGGTGAGGTACGCCCGGGCGAGAGCCCGCCGACGTCACCGTCGATGGCCTGGCCCGACACGATCACCGCGGCGGCGAGGGCGGGAGCGGATGTCGTCGCGCTCGAGACGTGCTTCATGGACCGCTCCTCCGCCACGCGCGTGCTGTCCGAGCCGCTCCCGGTGGAGGTCATGCTCTCGTGGGGGCATCCCTACGGCCTGGAGTACGGCGCGTCGCCCGAGGCCGAGGAGGACGCTGCCGCGTGGCTCGCCACCGCTGCCGCGCTGGGCCATCGGCGCATGCGGATCGTCGTGGCACACCCCCACCTGCGTCCGGCCGACGGCGGCGCACGGGAGGTCGAGGCGAGCGTGCCGGTCCTGCGGCGCCTCGCATCGGCGGCCGCGTCGTTCGGCATCGTGCTCGCGATCGAGAACCATGCCGACGTCACGGCAGTGCAGCTGGCGTGGCTCGTCGAGGAGGTCGGCTCCTCGCACGTGGCCGTGTGCTTCGACGTCGCGAACGCGGTCCGGGTCGGCGACAACCCGGTGGACGCGGCACGGACGCTGGCACCGTTCGCGGTGGCGGCCCATGTGAAGGACCTGGCCGCCGATGCCTGGCATCCGCGCTCGGGCCCGACGTCGGTGGCGCTGGGCACGGGCACGATGCCGCTGGACGAGGTGCTCGCCGAGCTGATGGCCGGGGGACGGGACCCGTGGCTGCTCGTCGAGCTCGGTCACCTCGGCGCCGGCCCGGTGGACGAGCTGGCGATCATCGCCCATGACGTCAGCTGGCTGCGGAACCGCTCCACGCCGCCGGCGGCAGGTCCGCCACATTGAGCCAGCCCGGCCGGGCGGCGAGCACGCGGTCGATCGAGTTGGCGAGCACGTGCTGCGAGCCGGACTGTGCAGGGAAGCACGGGCGTGCCGTCAGCTCCTGCACCACCTCGCCGTCGCGGGTGAGGGTGATGACGTCGGCGAGGGCCCACCCGACCGACGCCGGGTCGACGTGGCCGCGGAATCGCGCCTCGTACCAGGTACGGCCGTCCCGCGTGGCACGGTAGGTCTGGTCGACGCCGGCCGTCCGGCCGGCGGCGATCTCCCGGCCGTCGCGCAAGGTCAGCGGCTCCGACGTGACGACAGCCGCGAGCGACGGCTCGATGGACGGGACGGCGATCCCGCGGGCGCGGCCGACTATCGAGATCGACTGGGGGAAGCCGGCGTGCCCGAGCACCTCGCCCGCGCGCACGCCCTCGTCGAACTCGGTCGGGGTCAGGCCGACCCCGATCCGCCGCAGGACCGGGGTGCCGAAGCCGGAGATGTCGACCGTCCGGGAGACGGAGACGTCCACGTCGTCGGCAGCCGCTCCGAGGACGGTGAGGACCAGGGCGTCGAACACCAGGCCCGGGTTGAGTCCGGCGCCGAGGACGGTCACGCCGGCCGCGACGGCCCCGTCGTGGACCTCGGCGGCGAGCGCGGGGTCCACGAGGTAGGGGTTCGCGGTCTCCTCGGCGCTCACGAGGACATTCGAGCCGGCACGCACTGCTCGGCGAATGTCGTCGACGACATCCGCCAGGCGCGTCGTCGTCGCGATGAGGACGACGTCGGCGCCGGAGCCGAGTGCGCGCTCGCGTTCGTCTCTGCCGAACGGCCCGTCGACGGCATGCTCGCCTCGCTGCCGAAGCAGCGACGCGACGCCCGACCCGAGCTGGCCGGCGCCGTAGATGCTGACCCGTGCCACGTCAGCCGGCCAGCTCATCGAGGGCGTCGAGCGCCGCGTCGACGATCATGGCGGCGGCCTCCGGCGCGAAGGGCGCGGGATGGTCGTAGCCACGCTGCGCGACCGCCGGCTCGTAGCCGCCGTGCGGGTGCTCCTCCGGGGTCGCGACGTACCCCAGGATCCCCTGGCAGTAGCCCGCGAACAGGGTCGTCCCGAAGGGCGAGCGCTCGCGCACCTCGCGGCCGATCTCGCTGAAGATCTC
>JAFIHP010000252.1 GCA_017849335.1 Actinomycetales bacterium
CGCCCCATCCGCGCGTCAGCCGAGAGCAGACGCCAGCAGCAGCGAGCCGCAGAACCCCGCGACCACCAGGAGCCCGGTCCACCAGCGCTCGATCGCGTACGACTCCGGGATCATCGTGTCGGTGATCCTCGCCAGCAGCGCGCAGGCCGCGCGCGCCAGCGGGGTGCGCACCACCGGCCGGTCGTCCGACGCGACGAGCTGGTTGCTGAGACCGGCGGCCACGGCGCTGACGGCGACGACGATCGCCCACAGGCCGAGCGTGCGCCGCGCAGGCCACCCCTTGGCCCGCAGGCCGTTGGCGCCCGCGATGCCCTCGGGCAGGTTGGACAGCGCGATGCCGACCAGCAGCGGGATCGAGACGCCGCCGTGCACGAGCGACATGCCCAGGACCATCCACTCCGGCACTCCGTCGAGCGCGCTGCCGAGCACGATCGGCAGGGCGCTGTCGTCGGCGTCGTCGGCGTCGTCCGTCTCGCCGGAGCCGCCGTAGCCGCCGGAGCGGCCGCGTCGGCCCAGCCGGGAGATCAGCCGGCTGCCGAGCACGAACACCGTCGCGCCGGCGAGGAGCCAGCACGCGATGGCCGGCACCGGCAGCGTGATCCGGGCGTCCTCGACCAGGTCGTACGCCACCGAGCCGATCAGCAGCCCGCTGCCCAGCGCCATGACCACGGCGACGACGCGCGGCTTCGGGCGCGCGACATAGGCGAGCACCGCCCCGACCAGCAGGGCCGAGGCAGCGAGCGCTCCGAGTGCGGCGGCCAGGACCACGGCGGCAGTCAACCCCATGTGGACGCACGGCGGTACCGGCCACGCCTAGCCTGGGGCGATGGTCAGCGTGCTGTGGTTCCGGCGAGACCTGCGCCTGGCCGACAATCCGGCGTTGCTCGCCGCGGTCGCTGACGCGCGCGCGGACGGAGACGACCGCGTGGTTCCGCTGTTCGTCGTCGACCCGGTGCTGTGGGACGCCGCCGGTGCTCCGCGCCGCGCGTACCTCGCCGCGTCGTTGCGGGCGCTCGACGAGGCGCTCCAGGGCGAGCTGCTCGTGCTCGGGGGCGACCCGGCCCGGGTGCTGCCGCACGTCGTCCGGTCGGCGGGTGCCGGACGCGTGCACGTCGCCGCCGACTTCGGCCCCTACGGCCGGCGGCGCGACGACGCGGTGGCGGACGCGATCGACGTGCCGCTGGTGCGCACCGGCTCGCCGTACGCCGTCGCGCCCGGACGGCTGCTTACCGCCGACGCGCGCCCGTACCGGGTCTTCACGCCCTACTACCGCGCGTGGCTCGCGCACGGCTGGCGCGCGCCGGCCGCATCCGCGACCGACGTGCGATGGTGGCGGCCGACCGCCGGCGACGGCCTGCCGTCCGCATCGGCACCCGCGGGCATGGTCCTGCCGGCCGCCGGGGAGGACGCGGCGCGCGACGCGTGGGCCACGTTCCGAGAAGCCGCCGCCGCGTCCTACGCGAGCGACCGGGACCGGCCCGACCGCCCCGGCACGAGCCGGCTCAGCCACCACCTGCGGTTCGGCGAGATCCACCCGCGCACCGTGCTCGCCGGCCTCGGGCCCGACGACGACGCGTTCCGCCGCGAGCTGGCGTGGCGCGAGTTCTACGCCGACGTCCTGGCCGTTCGGCCGGACTCGGCCCGCGCGTCGCTGGACCGACGGTTCGACGAGGCGATGCCGTGGGCCAGCGGCCCGTCGGCGGACGCGGCGTTCGCGGCGTGGGCGAGCGGCCGGACCGGCTACCCGCTCGTCGACGCCGGGATGCGCCAGCTGCGTGCCGAGGGCTGGATGCACAACCGGGTCCGCATGGTCGTCGCGAGCTTCCTGGTCAAGGACCTCCACCTGCCGTGGCAACGCGGCGCGCGCGAGTTCATGCGGCTGCTGTGCGACGGCGACCTGGCGAGCAACGCGCACGGCTGGCAGTGGACCGCGGGCTGCGGCACCGATGCCGCGCCGTTCTTCCGGGTCTTCAACCCCGTCCGCCAGGGCCTGACGTTCGACCCGGACGGGGACTACGTCCGCCGGTACGTGCCGGAGCTGCGCCACCTCGACGGCGCCGCGGCGCACGAGCCCTGGCGCCGGCCGGACGGGTATGCGCACGGCTACCCGGCGCGCGTCGTCGACCACGCGGCCGAGCGCGCGGTCGCCCTGGCCGATCACCGGGCTGCCGTCGGCTGACGCACCCGCCGCGGTCAGCGCGCCGGTCGGCCGGCCGGGCGGGACCCTGAGAGGATGGCGGCATGCCCGTGGTCGCCGTCCTGTCGATGAAGGGCGGCGTGGGCAAGACCAGCGTCGCCCTCGGGCTGGCGAGCGCCGCCTGGGACCGCGGGCTGCGCGTGCTCGTCGTCGACCTGGACCCGCAGGCGAACGCGTCGATGGCCCTGGACGTCTACGGCGCCGCGTTCACGACGAGCGACGTGCTGGCCGACGCACGGCCGGGGGTCGCCGCCGACGCCGTGACGACCACCGGGTGGGGCGACCGGGTCGACGCGATCGCGGCCGAGCGGGGCCTGGAGCACCGCACCGCCGACGGTGGTCGCTACGCCGCCCAGCGGCTGCGGACCGCCCTCGCGACGCTGCCGAAGTCGTACGACCTGGTCCTGATCGACTGCCCGCCGTCACTCGGCGAGCTCACGCGCAGCCCGCGGTCCC
>JAFIHP010000030.1 GCA_017849335.1 Actinomycetales bacterium
AGCGCTCGCTCCTCCCTCGCTCACGGAGTCGTCGGTTCGCGAGCTCCGGTGCTCGCTAGCGCTCGCTCCTCCCTCGCTCACGCCCCGATCGTTGCAGACGGCGCGCCCGTCAGGGGCCGGTGGTAGGCATGGGCCATGGAGTGGCGGCTGGACCTCGCCCCGCTGCCGTCGACGCCGCCCCCGGTGCTCGACGACGAGCAGCGGTCCGTCGTCGCGCACGACACCGGTCCGCTGCTCGTGCTCGCGGGCCCGGGGACCGGCAAGACCACCACCATCGTCGAGGCGATCGTCGCCCGGCTCGCCTCCGGGTGCGCGGCCGACCAGGTGCTCGCCCTCACCTTCGGCCGGCGAGCAGCGGGCGAGCTGCGCGACCGGGTGACCGCTCGCCTCGGCGGCGGCGCGGCCCCGCTGGTCGCCACGTTCCACTCGTTCGCCTACGGCCTGCTACGGCAGACGGCCGACCGGGACGAGTACGGCGCGCTCCCGCGCCTGCTCTCCGGAGCGGAGGAGGACGTACGCATCCGCGAGCTCCTCCGAGGCGCCGTCGAAGGGGGAACCGTGCAGTGGCCCGACGAGCTGGTCGGCGCGCTGCCGACGCTCGGGCTTGCCGCCGAGATCCGGGCCGTCCTGACCCGCGCCCGCGAGCTCGGGCTCAGCGGCGACCGGTTGGAGGAGATCGGTCGGCAGGCCGGCCGGCCCGCATGGGCCGCGGTCGGACGGCTGGCCGGCGAGAACGACGACGTCATGGCGCTGGAGAACGTCATGGACTACGGCGAGCTCCTCGGCCAGGCGGTCGACCGCGCCCGGTCGACCGGGGTCGCCGAGCAGCTGCGCGAGCGCTACCGCGCGGTCTACGTCGACGAGTACCAGGACACCGACCCGTTGCAGGTCGCGCTCCTGCAGAGCCTGGTCGGCCCGCAGACCGCGGTCGTCGCCGTGGGCGACCCCGACCAGTCGATCTACGCGTTCCGCGGCGCGGACGTCGGCGGGCTCCTCGGGTTCCCGGACCGGTTCCGCCACGCCGACGGGTCCCCGGCCGAGGTCGTGGTGCTTCGCAGTACGCGGCGCTTCGGCCCGACCGTCCGCCGGGCGGCGGTCTCGACGCTCGGGCCGGTGCTGCCCGGACTGCTGCCGGCCGAGCACCTGCGGGCTCACCGTTCACCGCGCTGCACGCCGCCGGCTGACCCGCAGGTGGACGACCTCGTCACGGTCCGGCTCTACGAGGACCAGGGGGCCCAGGTCGCTCACGTCGCCCGCGAGCTGCGCGACGCCCATGTGCGGCGCGGCGTGCCGTGGTCCGAGCTCGCGGTCCTCGTGCGGGCCGGCGCACAGCTGGCGGCGGTCCAGCGGGCCCTGCGCACGGCCGGCGTCCCCCTCGCCGTCGCGGCGGACGAGATCCCGCTGCGGTCCGAGGCAGCCGTCGCCACCCTGCTGAGCGCGCTCGCGCTCGCGGCCCGCCCGGCGGCGGCGGGTCCGGCCCAGGTCGTCGACGTGCTGACCGGCCCGCTGGTGGGCCTGAGCACCGCTGACCTGCGACGCCTCGGCCGGGCGCTGCGCGCCGACGCGCACCGCGACGGCTACGCCGCGCCCCCGTCCGACGTCCTCATCCGCGACCTCGTCGTCTCCGGGCTGGTCGACCCCGCGGGAGCGCCGCCGACGGATGCCCTTCCCGCGGACGACCCGATCAGCGTGGCGGTTCAGCGCGCGGTGGCCCTGCTGCGGTCGGTCGGGGAGCAGGTCCGCGACGGCGCGGGGCCGGCCCCGGTGCTGTGGCTGCTGTGGACCGGCGGCGCGTGGCCGCACGGCTGGCCCGAGCGGTTGCGTGCCGCCGCCCTGGACGGGTCAGCGAGCGCCGGGCACGACCTCGACGCCGTGATGGCGCTCTTCGACGCCGCCGACCGCCTCGTCGACCGCTACTCGGGCGTCCTCGGCGTCGACCGTTTCGTGGAGTTCCTGGCCAACCAGCTGATCCCGGCCGAGCCGGTCGCCGACCGTGGCGCCGCCGCCGATGCCGTGCGCCTGCTCACGGCGCACCGGGCCAAGGGCCTGGAGTGGGACGAGGTCTGGGTACTGGGGCTCGAGGAGGGCAGCTGGCCGGACCTGCGCGCGCGGGGGTCGACGTTGCGCGTCGAGGAGCTGTCCGCTGACGGCGTCGGAGCAGGTCCACGGCCCGCGGACCTGCTCGCGGAGGAGCGCCGGCTGGCCTACGTCGCCTGCACGCGTGCGCGTCGCCGGCTGCACGTCAGCGCCGTCGACGCGCCGAACGACGGAGGCGTGCGGCACAGCCGGTTCATCGACGACCTGGCGGCGGCCGGCTTCGACGTCGAACGGGCCGGGGGTCGGCCGGTGCGACCGCTCACGCTGGACGGCCTGGTGACCGAGCTGCGCGCGGTCGCCGCGGACCCGTCGGCCGACGAGGCCCTGCGCGACGCCGCGACCGGTCGGCTCGCCGTCCTCGCAGCCGCGCGCAGCGACGACGGTCGGCCACTCGTCCCGCTCGCCGATCCGACATCGTGGTGGGGGTTGCGCGAGACCACCCCGGGAGCCGTCCCGGTTCGTGACCGCGACCAGCCGATCGCCCTGTCGGGAAGCGCGCTCGACTCCGTCCTCGGCTGTCCGCTGAAGTGGTTCCTCGAGCACGAGGCGTCCGCCGTGGTCGCGCGCGGGACGGCATCCGGCTTCGGCAGCGTCGTCCATGCGATCGCCGACTTCGTCGCCAAGGGCGAGGTCCCCGCCGAGCTCGACGAGATGGACGACCGTGCCGATCGGGTGTGGCCCGAGCTGCGGTTCGAGGCCGGCTGGCAGTCGGCTGCCCAGCGGTCCGACGCGCACGAGGCGCTGGCGCGGTTCCTCGCGTACCACGAGCGCGCCGACCGACGGCTGGTCGGCACGGAGGTGTCCGTCCGAACCGAGCTCGAGGTGCCCACGCCCGGTGGCGGCACCGAGCGCGTGCGCCTGACGGGGTACATCGACCGGGTCGAGGAGGACGCCGGCGGCCGGCTGGTCGCGATCGACCTGAAGAACATGAAGTACCCGCCCAAGCCCGGGGAGATCCCCGAGCACGGCCAGCTCGGGGTGTACCAGCTCCTTCTTCGCGACGGCGGCTGGCGGCCGGACGCGGACGGCACGGACGGCGCGGACGCCGTCGGCGCGGACGTGGCGGATGCGGACGGCGCGGACGAGGCGGAGCGGCTCCCGGTCGGCGGCGCGGCCCTGGTCCAGCTGCGCGCCGCGCAGTCGAGCACCGATCCTGCCGCGAAGGTGCAGTTCCAGGAGGCGCTGCCGAACGATGAGCCCACCTGGGTCGAGGTCCGGTTGGGCCAGGCCGCGGCGATCCTGCGGAGCGAGCGGTTCGATGCCGTCCCCGGTGCCGCGTGCAGCTACTGCGCGCTGCGATCGTCGTGCCCCACCCAGGCGGTCGGCCGGCCGGTGGTGCCGTGATGGCCGGGGAACGGCTCGCGCAGGACGACCTCGCCGAGGTCCTGGGGTTCACGCCGACGGACGAGCAGTGGGCCGTCGCCTCGATGCCCTTGCAGCCGGCCGTGGTCGTTGCCGGTGCGGGCTCCGGCAAGACGACCTCGATGGCCGCCCGGGTCGCCTGGCTCGTCGGCAGCGGGCTGGTCGCGGCGGACGAGGTGCTCGGGCTCACGTTCACCACGAAGGCGGCCGCGCAGCTCCTCGCCTCGATGCGGCGCAGCGTGGCGGCCCTCGAGGTCGCGGCGGAGGCGGGCGTCGAGCCGGCCGAACCGACCGTGCTGACCTACAACGCGTTCGGGGCCCGGCTGCTCTCTGAGCACGGGATCCGGTTGGGCCGGGAGCCGGGAGCGCCCGTTCTCACCAACGGCGCCCGCCAGCAGCTGGCCTACCGGGTCGTGTGTCGGTCGACCTTGCCCCTGGGCGTCCTGCGCGCCTCGCCGGCCGCGATCACCGCCGACCTGCTGAGCCTGGACGACGAGCTGAGCGAGCTGGCGGTGGAGCCGGAGCAGCTCGTGGCCTTCGACGACGAGCAGGTGCGCGTCCTGCGTGGGTACGACGCGCTCCAGACCGTCGGTCGAACGCTCCTGGAGACCAGCGAGGCACGCCGCGTCCTCGCCCGCCTCGTCGGTGAGTGGCGCGCGGCGAAGGCCGACCGGGACGTCCTCGACTTCGCCGACCAGATCCGGTTGGCAGGCGAGCTCGTCGCGCAGTTCCCCGACGTCGTGGACGACTACCGTCGCCGGTTCCGGGTCGTCCTCCTCGACGAGTACCAGGACACGTCGATCTCCCAGCGGCTGCTCCTGCAGCGCCTCTTCGGCGACGCCCACCCGGTGCTCGCCGT
Organism: Actinomycetales bacterium; assembly: GCA_017849335.1. GTDB lineage: Bacteria > Actinomycetota > Actinomycetes > S36-B12 > S36-B12 > UBA10649. The sequence goes on from JAFIHP010000030.1 coordinate 4,319, forward strand.
CGGCGACCCGTGCCAGGCCATCTACGGCTGGCGCGGCGCGACCGTCCACAACATCGACCACTTCGGCGAGTACTTCGCCCGCGGGAGCGGCGGCGGCCACGGCGGCGACGTGCCGTCGTTGCGCCTGACGCAGTGCCGGCGATGCGCGCCGAGCATCCTCGAGGTCGCCAACCGGGTCGCCGAGCCCCTCCGTCAGGCCCACCCCTCGGTCGGCCGGCTGGACTACGGCGGTACCACCTCCGACCGTGGCCGTGTCGCGTGCGCCCTGTTCGAGACGTACGACGCGGAGATCGACTGGGTCGTCGGGGAGATCCAGCGCACCCGGTCCGGGGCTCGCGGCCGCGACGTCGCGTGGCGCGACATCGCTGTCCTCGCCGCGACCGGCGACGGGCTGGCACGGATCGACGCCGAGCTGCGCGCGCGCGGTGTTCCCACGCAGCTGGTCGGGGCGTCAGCGTTGCTGACCCAGCCGGCCGTGGTCGAGCTGCGATCGATGCTCGAGGCCGTCTACGACCCGACGGCGAATCCGGCGCTGGTCCGGCTCCTGTCCGGACCTCGCTGGCGGATCGGCCCGCGCGCCCTCGCCGCCCTGGGCCGGCGCGCCAGGGCGCTGGCCGGTGGTCGGGGACGCGGCGCGCAGGAGACCCTCGCCGAGGCCCTGGACGCGGCCGTGGCCGGCGCCGACCCGGTGGAGCTCGCGTCGCTCTCCGAAGCGCTCGAGGATCTCGGCGACCTGGCGGCCTACTCGCCGGAGGCGGTCGATCGCTTCCAGGCGCTCGCCGCGGAGCTGGCCGGCCTGCGCCAGCATCTCGACGAGCCGCTCGCCGACTTCTGCTGGCGGGTCGTGCGCACGTGCGGTGTCGCCGTGGAGGCCGGGCTCGCGCCGGGGCACCTGGCGGCGCAGCAGCAGCACGCCCTGCACGCGTTCGTCGACCTCGCGGCCGACGTGGTCGAGCCGGACGGGCGGGTCACGCTCGGGGCGTTCCTGGCACGGCTGGCCGAGATCGAACGGCTCGGCGTCGGGTTGGGCCTGGAGGAGAGCGGTCCCGCCGACGCGGTCCAGCTGCTGACGGTGCACAAGGCGAAGGGGCTGGAGTTCGGCTTCGTCTTCGTGCCCTTCGTGTCCAAGGACGCGTTCCCGGGCGGGCGGGCGCGCCCGACGTGGCTCGGGTCGCGAAGCACCGTGCCGTGGCCGTTGCGCGCGGACGCCGACGACGAACTCGCCGGCTACCCGCCGGCGGGGCAGAGCCCGCGCGGGGTCGACGAGAAGGCCTATCGGGCCGTCCTCAAGCGCCAGGAGGCGCTGGAGAACCGACGGCTGGCCTACGTGGCGTTCACGCGCGCCGAGAGG
>JAFIHP010000253.1 GCA_017849335.1 Actinomycetales bacterium
CCCGATCGGACCGAGCGTCGTCAGCAGTCCGGGCCGCGTGAGGTAGCCGGCGAGGCGGCGCGCGATCGAGAACGCCGTGCCGTATCGAGCGCGCAGCAGGGGAGCCCACTGGCGCTCGTAGTCCATCCCGGCGTTCGGGACGGTGTCGGCCAGCAGCTGGGCGGCCAGGTGGCCGGTCTCCAGCCCGTAGTCGATCCCCTCGCCGTTCAACGGGTTGACGCAGCCCGCGGCGTCGCCGACAAGGAGCCAGTTCGCGCCGGCGACGTTGCTGACGGCCCCGCCCATCGGCAGCAGGGCGGACCACACGTCGCGCACCTCACCGAGCTGCCAGGTGTCGCGCTGGGCGGAGGCGTAGAGATCGAGCAGGCTTCGCAGGTTCGTGTCGGCCGGACGGCGATCCGTGGCGAGCGTGCCCACGCCGATGTTGACGTTCCCGCCGCCGAGCGGGAACACCCAGCCGTACCCGGACAGCAGCTCGCGAGCCGCGCCCCGCAGCTCCAGGTGGGAGGAGATCCACGGATCGTCGCTTCGGCCCGAGGGCGCGTAGGCACGGGCGGCGACACCGTAGGCGGTCCCGCGGTGCCACGTGCGCCCGAGGGTGCGTCCCAGCTGCGACCGCGCGCCGTCCGCGACGATCAGGCGGCGGCACGTGACGTCCACCCGTCGGGCGCTCGCCCCGCGACCGGTCGTGCACGTGACCGCAGCGACGCGACGACCGTCCATCCGTACGCCGACCGCGCGGTGACCCTCCACCGGCCGCGCCCCGGCGTCGAGGGCGACCTGCCGCACGCGGGCGTCGAGCTCGACCCGAGGAGCCGCGCTGCCGACACTCGGCAGCGAGCCCCCCGGCCACGGCAGGTAGAGCTCCTGGCCGAAGCCGGCGGCCCGGAGCCCCCAGTTCTGCACGCGGCCGTCGAGCCAGTCGGACAGTCCGAGGGCGCGGAGCTCGGCGATGGCCCGCGGGGTCAGGCCGTCGCCGCACGGCTTGTCGCGGGGGAAGGTCTCCGCATCGAGCAGGATCACGTCCAGGCCGGCACGTGCGGCCCAGGCTGCCGCGCCGGAGCCGGCCGGGCCCGCTCCGACGACGAGGACGTCGGTGTCCAGGCGCTCGTCGTCGCCGCGGGTCTCGGCGCTCACGTCAGGTCCATGCTCATGTCGGGTCCATTGTGCCGACCCGTGCGCGGCGGCCGACGAGCCCCTGCGCCACCGCCGCGCCGAGGACCACGAGCACGCCTCCGAGCGGCTGGTTCCACGTCACGTGCTCACCCAGGACCACGGCGCCGACCACGACGGCGACCAGCGGCGTCAGGTACGTGACCGTGCTCGCGGTCGTCGCGTCCGAGGCCGCGATGACGCGGAAGTTGAGCACGTACGCGATGCCGCTGCCGACGACGCCCAGGCCTGCCATCGCTGCGACCACGCTCCACGTGAGCGGAGCGGAGGCGAACCCGAGCACGGCGGTGATGGGAACCGCCTGGATCGTGCCCATGGCCATCAGTCCGGTGGCGAGGGCGATGGGCGGGACGGGGATCGCCCTGCTCCCGCCCGCCAGCCGCCGGCGGACGTACGGGAACGAGACGCCGTAGCAGGTGATCGCGACGACACAGGCGGCGATGCCGAGCCACGCCCCGCCCTGGCCGCCCTGCCACGGGCCGACCACGATCACCACCCCGAGGAAGCCCAGCCCCAGCCCCGCGATCCGCTCGCGGGTGGGACGTTCCTCGGGGAAGGCGACGAGGATCGCGACGAGCGTCATGAGCGGCGTGGCGCCGTTGATGACGCCCGCCAGGGCCGACGAGATGTGCTGCTCCCCGAACGCGAACAACGTCCACGGCACGCTCGTCATGAGAGCGGCCGCCACGAAGATCGCCAGCCAGGTGCGCGGGTGCGGCAACGCCGTCCGCGTGAGGGCCGAGACCACGAGCATCGTGGCCAGTCCGAGCGCCAGCCGGCTCAGCGCGACGCCGGCCGGAGTCAGCGATTCCAGGCCGACCTTGATGAAGAAGAACGAGCACCCCCAGATCAGCGCGAGGGCGAGGTACGCCGGGAGCCAGCGGCGCCCCCTCATCCGCGCTCGGACTCCAGCAGTGCCGTCTTCACCGCCAGTCCCCAGCGGTAGCCGGCCAGGGAGCCGTCACTGCGGATGACCCGGTGGCACGGAACCGCGAGGGCGACCCGGTTGGTGGCGCACGCCCGGGCGACAGCACGGGTGGCTGTCGGCTCCCCGATCGCCGCGGCGACCTGCGCGTAGGTCCGGGTCTGGCCGGCGGGGATCTCCTGGAGCGCACGCCACACGCGTGCCTGGAACGCGGTGCCGCGCACGTCGACCGGCAGCGCCGCCGCGCTCTCGCCGCGGGCGAGGTGCCGCAACGCGTTCATGACGTCGGCCATCGCCTCGTCGTCGTGCCGCAGCGTCGCCCGGTGGAACTCCACCGCCAGTCCCTCCACGACCGATGCCGCATCCCCGATCCGGACGGCGGCCAGCCCGCGCGGCGTCGCCACGGCGACGATGTCGCCGACGTCCGACGACGTGCTCGACCACAGGAGGACCTGGTCGGGTGCCCCGGCCGCGTACTCCGACGGCGTCATCCCCAGTCGACGCGCCGCCTCCTCGTAGAACGCGCGTACCGACCCGTAGCCGGCGGCGAAGGCGCCGTCGAGCACGGAGTCGGTCGACTGCAGGGCATGACGCGTGCGCTCGGTCCGGACCGCCTGCCCGTACTGGCGCGGGCTGACCTCGAGCACCTCGGCGAAGTCCCGCTGCAACTGGCGGGCGCTGCAGCCGAGGTCGCGGGCGAGCACGGTCAGGGAGACGGGGGCGCCGGCGCGGCGGATCGTCAGGCAGGCGGCTGTCACACGCGCCCGGGAGGTCGACATGACGGCACCGTAGGCCCGAGGACGCCGGCAGGACACTCCGCTTCGCGACACCCTCGAGGAGCCGACGCGCTAGATGGGCGGTTCGGACCGCACCACGTTGCCGCCGACCGCCTTCGCCATCGTGACCGCGGACGCGGCCCGTTCCAGGACACCGTCGACGTCCTCGCCCAAGGAGACCAGCGTCACGCCCACGCTGATCGTCTGGACGACGTCGCCACCGGGAACGGGGATCGGGTCCTCGACGGCCGCACGCAGCTTGTTCGCGACGCGGATCGCGCCGCGCAGGTGGTGGACGCCGCGCAGGACCACGATGAACTGGTCGCCCTCGAGGCGGCCGACGAGGTCCCCGGAGCGGACAGCAGCCAGCACCCGCTCGGCGACGGCCTGCAGCACGAGGTCGCCGACCTCGCGGCCACGGACCGCGTTCGTCTCTGCGAAGCCGTCCAGGTCGAACGCCGCGACCGCGATCTCCTTCCCGGTCCGGGGGGTCGCGGACAGCAGCCAGGCCAGCTCGTCGAGGGCCTGCTGCCCGTCGACGACGCGCCCCGCTCCCGCTCCGTGCCACGGATCGACGACGGCCCGGCCCGGTGTCGGACGGGTTCCCCGCAGCTGAGCCAGCCATCCGCCGTCGCGCGGGACCGCGACGACGGTGGCCGTGCGCGCCTCCGTCCGGCTCGCGTCGACCGACAGGCGGACCACGACCGGTCCGGTGGGGCCGTCCCCGAGCAGCTCGCCC
>JAFIHP010000254.1 GCA_017849335.1 Actinomycetales bacterium
CGGCCACACGACGAGCACGGCCCGTCCGACCACGTCGGACGTCGGGACGGCTCCCTTGTCGTCGTCCAGGTGGTAGCGGGAGTCCGCCGAGTCCCCCCGGTTGTCGCCCATCACGAACACGCCGCCGTCCGGGACGACGACGTCGAAGCGGACCTGGTCGGTCGGGCCGACGACGTAGTCCTCCTTCAGCGACACCCCGTTCAGGACGATGCGCCCGTCGACGTCGCAGCACGACACGCGGTCGCCGCCGACCGCGATGACGCGCTTGACCAGGTCCTTGCCGGAGTCGCTGGGCAGCAGGCCGACGAAGGTGAGGGCGGTGCGCAGCGAGCCGGCCACCCCGCCGGACGCCTCACTCGGCTCCGGCAGCCAGCCGCCCGGGTCGCGGAATACGACGACCTCGCCCCGGTTCACGCCGGAGATCGCGGTCGAGATCTTGGAAGCGAGGATCCGGTCGTTGACCTGCAGCGTGTCCTCCATGGAGGGGCTGGGCACGTAGAAGGCCTGCACGAGGAAGGCACGCACGAGCGCCGAGACGACGAGCGCCGCCACGACGATGATCGTCGTCTCCTTGACCCAGCGGGCTGTCCCGGTGCGCCGCGGCCGGGGGGCGCGCCCGCGCGCATGTCGTCCGCGTCCCTCCGGGCGCTCGGGCAGGGGCGCCTGCGAGTCGCGCGCGGAGACGGCCATGTCAGGAGCCCGCAGACCCGGAAGGAGCCGGGCTCGGACTGGACCCGTCGCTGGTCGGCTCGGCGACGTCGGCGAAGGTGTCCGGGATCGGGAGAACCTGCCACTGCGACACCGGCCACACCACGGCCATGGCCCGCCCGACGACCGAGGACTCCGGCACGAAGCCGCCGCCGGGGTCGCCCATGTGCGCCCGGGAGTCCGCCGAGTCCGAGCGGTGGTCGCCCATGACCCACAGCATGCCCTCCGGGACGATCACATCGAACTCCTGCGTGCTCGGCGCGTCGCCGGGGTACAGGTAGTCCGCCTCGTCCAGTGGAGTGCCGTTGACGGTCACGCGCCCCTGGGCGTCGCAGCACGCGACCCGGTCGCCGCCGACGCCGATGACCCGCTTGATGTAGTCGGTCGAGTCCGGCGTCATCAGGCCGAGCGACTGGCCGACCCACGCCACCGCCGCGGACAGTGGGTTGCGGTCCGGAACGGAGTCGTAGGGAGCCAGCGAGCCGGCGGCATCGAAGACGATGACGTCTCCCCGCTCGATCGGGCGCGTGTGGTAGACCATCCGGTTCACCAGGACGCGGTCACCGACGAGGAGCGTGTCCTCCATCGATCCCGAGGGGATCGAGAACGGCTTGGCGACGAACGTGGTCAGCAGGAGCACGACGCCGATCGCGATGGCGATCGTCAGCGGGATGTCCCACCACGTCTGCCGATCACGGTCGGCCACGCGCGGGTCAGGCCTCGGACTTGGGGGTCTCGCGACGCTCGCGGATCTTGGCCTTCTTGCCGCGCAGGTCGCGCAGGTAGTACAGCTTCGCGCGCCGCACGTCGCCCCGCGTGACGACCTCGATCTTCTCGACGATCGGGGTGTGCAGGGGGAAGGTGCGCTCGACGCCCACGCCGTAGGAGACCTTGCGGACGGTGAACGTCTCGCTGACGCCGGAACCGGAGCGGGCGATCACCACGCCCTGGAAGACCTGGACGCGGGTCTTGTTGCCTTCGACGACCTTGACGTGCACCTTGAGGGTGTCACCGGCGCGGAAGTCGGGGAGGTCGGACTTCAGAGAGGCTGCGTCGACAGCGTCGAGGGTCTTCATGGTGTTGTCGCTTCCTGCAGGCGCCACGGGTCGCCCACGGTCGTGGGGTGGGTTCTCGCACGAACTCGGCGCCTCGTCGGACCGCACCCCCTGTGGCAGGGCGGACCGTGGCCACGGGGGCCGGGCGATCGAGCCGTCACAGTCTGCCACGATGGGCTCGGCCGACCCAAACCGGACACCCGACCAGCCGCCGAGGACCACGTTCACAGGAGCGACGATGAGCCTTCACCCCCGCGCCGGCAGCGTGGCGACCGCCGACGACCTGATCGATGTCGCGGCCCTGGTCACGGCCTACTACTCCCTGCACCCCGATGTCGCCGACGTCTCCCAGCAGGTGGCGTTCGGCACGTCGGGTCACCGGGGGTCGGCCTTCGACACGGCGTTCAACGAGGACCACATCGCCGCCACGACCCAGGCGATCTGCGACTGGCGCGCCGGCGCGGGAATCCACGGTCCGGTGTTCCTCGGTCGGGACACCCATGCCCTCAGCGAGCCGGCCTGGACGACCGCGGTGGAGGTGCTGGCCGCCAACGCGGTGCGCGTGCTCGTCGACGCGTCCGACGGGTACACGCCGACGCCGGCCGTCTCGCACGCGATCCTGCGCTACAACGCCGGCCACCCCAGCGACGACTCCGGACGTGCCGACGGGATCGTCGTGACGCCCTCGCACAACCCGCCCCGCGACGGCGGCTTCAAGTACAACCCGCCGGACGGCGGTCCCGCGGGTGCGGAGATCACCGGCCCGATCCAGGCCCGCGCGAACGAGTACCTGGCCGCCGGCCTGCGCGGCGTCCGCCGCATCACGCTGACCCAAGCGCTCGCGTCGGGCTCGGTCGGCCGGCACGACTTCCTCGCCGAGTACGTCGACGACCTGCCTGCGGTCATCGACATCGGGGCCATCCGGGGGGCCGGGATCCGCATCGGCGCCGACCCGCTCGGTGGGGCGAGCGTCGCCTACTGGGCCGCGATCGCGGAGCGGCACCGCCTCGACCTCACGGTCGTCAACCCGCTGGTGGACCCGACCTGGCGGTTCATGACGCTGGACTGGGACGGCAAGATCCGGATGGACTGCTCGTCCCCGAGCGCGATGGCCTCGCTGATCGGGCGCCGCGACGAGTTCGACATCGCGACCGGCAACGACGCCGACTCCGACCGGCACGGCATCGTCACGCCCGACGCCGGGCTGATGAACCCCAACCACTACCTGGCCGTCGCGATCGCCTACCTGGTCGCGAACCGGCCCGGCTGGCGGCCCGACGCGGCGATCGGCAAGACGGTGGTGAGCTCCTCGATGATCGACAAGGTCGTCGCCGGCCTCGGCCGGCGGCTGTGGGAGGTACCCGTCGGGTTCAAGTGGTTCGTCCCCGGACTGGTCGACGGCTCGGTCGCGTTCGGCGGCGAGGAGAGCGCCGGCGCGTCGTTCCTGCGCATGGACGGCACGGCGTGGTCGACCGACAAGGACGGCATCATCGCGGCCCTGCTCGCGTCGGAGATCCTCGCCGTCACCGGGCGGAGCCCGTCCGAGCACTACGCCGATCTGACGGCAGAGCACGGCGCCCCGGCCTACGCCCGCATCGACGCTGCCGCCACACGCGAGCAGAAGAAGGCGCTCGCGGCCCTCTCCCCCGACCAGGTGACGGCGACCGAACTGGCCGGCGAGCCGATCCTCGACCGGCTCACGCACGCGCCCGGTAACGGGGCGGCGATCGGCGGACTGAAGGTGACGACGGAACACGGATGGTTCGCCGCGCGGCCGTCGGGTACAGAGGACGTCTACAAGATCTACGCGGAGTCCTTCCTCGGACCCGAGCACCTCGCGCAGGTCCAGGCCGACGCCCGCGAGGTCGTCGCCGGGGCGCTCGCGACCCGTTAGCCAACGCACGACCCGCACGCCCATCAGGAGGAACAGATGAAGACCATCACTCGCGTCGCGGTCGCCGTGGCTGCCGTCGCCGTCACGGGGGCAGGCGCCGTCGGCTCGGCCCAGGCCGCCGACACGCCTCCCCTCACGTATGCGCAGATCCAGTCGGACCCGACGATGATCGCCGTCGAGGGTCAGGTGAAGGCACTGATCGCCGGCACCTTCACGATGGCGGGAAAGCAGCTCGGGCCCGGGGGAACGGTCATCACCGACGAGAAGATCGTCCACCGCGGGAGCCTCTACCGGACATGGATCAAGCAGGGTCGGAACTCCGTCGTCGTGATCACCGACGGGAAGCAGACCTGCAAGCGCCCCGTAACGAAGTCCGCCCCCAACTCGTACGCCGGCGACGTTCGCTCGCGATGGGTCTGCGTGAAGGGCTCGGACAAGCTGACGACCAGCGAGATCGCCGCGGTGACCCCACTGGGCGTGGCATCGCTGCTGGACTCGACCACGGCGGGGGCGGCGCAGTTCACCCCGACGGCCGTGCCCACCGGTGGTGTCCAGGTCGTGCTCAGCGCGAACGGAAACCCGGTCGGCTCCTACACCGTTGCGGGACCCGCAGGGGGCCCGTTCACCCTGTCCGTGACCGCGGGCACCGGCGCCTCGGCCTACCAGACCGTCGCCTTCACGACGACAGCCGGCGCGACGCAGAAGATCCCCGCCCTGGCCAAGCTCAAGCGCTGACAGCCGGCCACCTTGACGTTTCAGGCCTCAAACCGCGCGGATTGGGCCTGAAAGGACAAGATCGGCGACGCCACGCGGCGAGCGCTCAGTCCACGAGGTCGGGGCGGTTCGCGCGCGTGCGCGTGGCGGACTGCTCCGCCCGCCACGCGGCGATCTGGCCGTGGTGACCACTGAGCAGCACCTCCGGGACGTCGAGGTCACGCCACGTCGGGGGCTTCGTGAACACCGGACCCTCGACCAGCCGCTCCATGGACCCCGGCGCGAAGGAGTCGTCCACGACGCTCTGCGCGTTCCCGAGTACGCCCGGCACCAGACGCACGGTCGCCTCGACCATCGCCAGCACCGCGGCCTCTCCCCCGGCGAGCACGTAGTCGCCGAGCGACACCTCGCGGACCTCGGACCAGTCCGCGCGCTGGGCGTAGTGGTCGGCGACCCGCGCGTCGATCCCCTCGTAGCGCCCGCACGCGAACACCAGCCACGGATCGTCCGCCCAACGGTGCGCCGTCTCCTGGACGAACGGGGTGCCGGACGGCGTCGGGATGACGAGCGCCGGGCGCTGGCCGACATCGGCGGCCGATGCGGCGATCGCGTCGAGGGCCTCTCCCCACGGCACCGGGCTCATGACCATCCCCGGTCCGCCGCCGTACGGCGTGTCGTCGACGGTCCGGTGGCGGTCGGAGGTGAACGCCCGCAGGTCGTGCACCCGCACGTCGACCAGCCCGGAGTCGATTGCCTTGCCCACGAGCGACAGGCGCAGCGGCTCGAGGTAGGCGGGGAAGATCGTGACGACGTCGATCCGCATCATCGGCGCCCGGTGCCGCTCACGTCGCCTCCGACTCCTCGATCGCGTCCGGCGAGTCCAGCAGGCCTGGCGGGGGCGTCAGCACGACGCGACGGGCCCCGAGGTCGACCGTGGGCACGATCGCCCGGACGAACGGCACGAGGACGTCCGGCGTGCCGTCGGCCGCGCCGGACAGGCGTACCGACAGCAGGTCCTGGGCCGGCAGATGGACCACCTCGGTCACCTCGCCGACGGTCTCGTCGTCGATGACGGCCGCGCAGCCCACGAGCTGGGAGTCGTAGAACTCCTCCGGGTCGTCCGGCCGTTCGTCGGCGGACCGCTCGACCTCCAGGATCGACCCCCGCAGCCCCTCCGCCGCGTCACGGTCGTCGACGCCGTCGAACGACAGCAGCAGCCGGCCGGAGTGCCAGTGGGCGCGGTGGACCACGAGGATCCGGTCGGTCCCCTGGATCGACAGGACGGCGCCGTCCGCGAAGCGCTGGTCGGGCTCATCGGTGCGCGGCTCGACGGTGACCTCGCCGCGGATACCGTGCGGTCGCCCGATACGACCGACGACGACGCGCACGAGGCCTAGCGCCCGATCTCGGAGCGCACGACGACTACCGCTCGACGACGTCGAGGAAGTCGATGCGCACGCCCCGGTCGTCGTTCAGCGCCGTCACGACCGTGCGCAGGGCGGTCGCGGTGCGACCGCCCCGGCCGATCACGCGGCCCATGTCGTCCGGGTGGACGCGTACGTCGAGGGAACGGCCGCGACGGCCGTTCCGCTCGCGCACGTCGACGTCCTCAGGGTGATCGACGATCCCGCGGACCAGGTGGCCGAGTGCCTCGTCGAGCATCAGGCCTCGTCCGCAGCGTCGGCGACAGCCTCCTCGGCGACCGCGTCAGCGACCTCGGCGAGCTCGACGGCCTCGACCGCAGCCTCGGCAGCCTCCTGGGCGGCTTCCGCAGCGGCCTCCGCCACGACCTCGGCGGCGACCGCCTCGGCCACGGCCTCCTCCGCGACGGCCTCAGCGACCTCCGCGACCACGACCGCCTCGGCGGCAGCCTCGAGCTTCGGCTTCGCCTTGGCCGACGGCTCGGCAGCGGCCGCCTGCACGGCGGCCTCGTAGGCCAGCACCTTGCTCGGCTTCGGCTCGGCGACCTGGAGCGTGCCCTCGGCGCCCGGCAGGCCCTTGAACTTCTGCCAGTCGCCCGTCACCTTGAGGATGGCGGCGACGGCCTCGGTCGGCTGCGCGCCGACGCCCAGCCAGTACTGCACGCGATCGGAGTCGACCTTGATGACGCTCGGGTTGTCCATCGGCTGGTAGATGCCCAGCTCCTCGATCGCCCGGCCGTTGCGCGCGGTGCGCGAGTCGGCGACGACGATGCGGTACTGCGGGGCATGGATCTTGCCCAGGCGCTTCAGCTTGATCTTGACGGCCACGGGTGTTGCTTCTCCTGTTGGGGTGGTCGGTATGCACCCGAGCATCCACGTGGGGTGCGGTCTCGAGGCAAGCCTGCGGGTTGTCGGCCCGGCGTGGGTAGAGGGCCCACCGGTCGCGACACGTGCGGAGACATTGTGCCAGACGCGCAGGGTCCGCCGAACCCCGGCCGCCGCCGCACACCCGAGCCGCCGCCGAGGGCCACCACAGGCCGGGAGCGCTACTTCAGCAGGTCACGCAGCTCGGGCGGGAGCGAGCCCATGTCGAACGGCGTGTCCACGGGCGCATCGGCGGACTCGACCGGCTCGATCGGACCGGCCGCCCGCTTCGCCGGGTTCCCGCTGCGCTTGGACCCCTTGGCCGGGCGGCTGGCCTTGGCCATCTTCCCCTTCGACTTCTTGCTCCCGCCGAAACCGGGCATTCCCGGCATCGCCGGCATCCCCGGCATGCCGCCGCCCTTGCCCATCTGACGCATCATCTTCTGCGCCTGACCGAACCGCTCGACGAGGTTGTTCACGTCGCTGACCTGCGTGCCCGAACCGCGGGCGATCCGCGACCGCCGCGATCCGTTGAGGATCTTTGGGTCGGCACGCTCGGCCGGCGTCATCGACTGGATGATCGCGGCGACGCGGTCGAGCTCGCGGTCGTCGAGCTGGTCCAGCTGCGACTTGACCTCTCCCATGCCCGGAAGCATCCCCAGGATCTTCCCCAGGGAGCCCATCTTCTTGACCGCCTGCATCTGCTCGAGGAAGTCGTCGAGGGTGAAGTCCTGGCCGGACGACACCTTGCGCGCCATCCGCTCGGCCTGCTCGGCGTCGAACGCCTTCTCGGCCTGCTCGATGAGCGTGAGCACGTCGCCCATGTCGAGGATGCGGGACGCCATGCGGTCGGGGTGGAACACCTCGAAGTCGGTCAACTTCTCGCCGACCGAGGCATAGATGATCGGTCGCTGCGTGATCGACACGATCGACAGTGCCGCGCCACCGCGCGCGTCGCCGTCGAGCTTGGTCAGCACGACCGAGTCGAAGCCGACGCCGGACTGGAACTCCTCCGCCGTGCGGACGGCGTCCTGGCCGATCATCGCGTCGACGACCAGCAGCACGTCGTCCGGGCGTGCGGCATCGCGCACGTCGCGCAGCTGCTGCATCAGGTCGGCGTCGACGGCCAGCCGGCCGGCGGTGTCGACGATGACGACGTCGTGCTGCTTGGTCTCGGCGAACTCGCGGGCCGCCCGTGTCACAACGACCGGGTCGCCGACGCCGTTGCCCGGCTCGGGGGCGAACACGGCGACGCCGGCGCGCTCACCGACGACCTTCAGCTGGTCGACCGCATTGGGACGCTGGAGGTCGGCAGCGACCAGCAGCGGCGCGTGGCCCTCCCCCCGGAGCTTGAGCGCGAGTTTGCCGGCCAGAGTCGTCTTGCCGGCGCCCTGCAGGCCGGCCAGGAGGATGACCGTGGGACCTGTCTTCGCGAACTCCAGCCGGGCCGTCTGCCCCCCGAGGACCGCCACGAGCTCCTCGTGCACGATCTTGACGACCTGCTGGGCCGGGTTCAGCGCCCCCGAGACCTCGACGGAGAGGGCGCGCTCCTTGACCGTCGCGCAGAACGTCCGCACGACGGGCAGCGCGACGTCCGCGTCGAGCAGCGCCATGCGGATCTCGCGCACCGTAGCATCGACGTCGGCTTCGGACAGCCGACCCTTGCCGCGCAGGCCCTTGAAGGTGGCAGCGAGGCGGTCGGAGAGGGTCGCGAACACGTGGTCAGCGTAGTCAGCCGCTACTGCAAGGCGGACAGGACCGTCACGCGCAGCGCGGCGGTCCGCGCCTCGTTCAACGGCTGCCCGTCGCGGTCGGTGACGAAGAAGACGTCGACCGCGTCGGCGCCGAGCGTCGACACCTTGGCCCCCACGATCGTCGCGTCCGCCGCCGCCACGGCCTTGGCGACCCGGTGCAGCAAGCCGGGCGCGTCATGGGCGCGCACCTCGACGAGCGTCGTGCCCTTGGTCCCGCCCGACTGGACGAGGACGATCGGCTCGGGGTACTGCGAGAGGGGCCGCTTGGCATGTTCCGCGTCGCGCTTGGCCAGCCGGCCGGCGACGTCGTACGTCCCGTCGACCGCACGCCGGATGTCCTCGCTGAGCTGCTCGATCGCCGGCGGGTCGCCGAACGCCGGACGGACGATCCACTCCTGGACCGCCCGGTCGTCGACCGTGGTCACCCGGGCCGACAGGACATTGAGGCGGTTGAGCGACAGGACGCCGGCCACGAGGGCGAGCAGGCCGATGCGGTCGGGTGCCGCAACGGTCACGACCGCGGTCGCGTCCCGCTGCTCCATCAGCACCCATACCCCGGACTGCGCCAGCGCGACCTCCTGCTGCTCGGTGAGCTCGGGCGGCTCGGGCAGCGGCTTGCCCGCCAACTGCGCACGCGTGCGCTCTGCGAGGTCGTTGATCAGGCCGAAGCGCCATTCCGAGCACACCGCCGGTCCGGTGGCCAGTGAGTCCGCCACGGTCAGCTCGTGCAGCAGGTCCAAGGTGTCGGCGTCGCGGACGACGGCCGCGAAGTCCTCGATCGTCTGCGGGTCGTCGAGATCTCGACGTGTCGCCACGTCACCCATCAGCAAGTGGTGCCGCACGAGCGTGACGATGACGTCGCGGTCCGCGGGGCTGAAACCCATGAGCGTCGCGAGCTCGCCGGCGATCTGCGCTCCGACGACGCTGTGGTCCCCCCCGCGGGCCTTGCCGATGTCATGCAGCAACGCACCGACCAGCAGCAGGTCGGGGCGGTCGACGTTGCGGGTCAGGGCGCTGGCCTGGACTGCGGTCTCGACGAGGTGACGATCGACGGTGAACCGGTGGAGCGCGTTGCGCTGCGGGGCGGACCGGACGACGTCCCAGCCGGGGATGAGCCGACCCACGACCCCGACCTGGTCGAGCGACTCCCAGACCCCGACCATGCTCGGTCCGGAGCCCAGGAGCGAGACGAACGACTCCCGGACGGCACGCGACCACGGCGCGGCGGGCTCCACCGCCTCGGCGGCGAGCCGCTCGACGGTGTGAGGCGACAGCGGCATCCCGGCCTGGGCGGCAGCGGCAGCGGCCCGCAGAAGCAGGCCCTCGTCGGTCCCCGGACGGGCGTCGAGCGCGAGCACGACCTCACCGTCCTGCATGACGACGCCCTCCGCGAGCGGGAGCCGGTGCGCCGTCCGTCGGCGCAGCGGCCGGAACCCCAACCGCTGCCGATTGCGGGTCAGCCGGTCGACGCGGTGCCAGGTCACGTCGCTGGCGTAGGCGATGCTGCGGGCGCTGTCGTACACCGCGCGCAGCAGGGCGTCGGCGTCCGGGACGCCGACGAGCTCGAGGGCGACGGTGGGCTGCTCCTGCATCACCAGCCGGTCGGCCGTCCGGCCGGAGACGCGGTGCAGCGCGTCGCGCACGTCGAGCAGGAAGCCGACGGCGTCCGACCAGCCCGCGTGCGGGACGTCGGTCACCCATGACGCCGCGATGCCCTTGAGGATCGTCGCGTCGCGCAAGCCGCCGTACGACTCCTTGAGGTCGGGCTCCAGCAGCTGGCTCGCCTCACCGAACCGGCGACGACGGTCGATGACCATCTCGTGCAGTGCCGGCAGGCGGCGGTCGGCCATCGCCCGCCAGTCCGACAGCACGGCCGACTGCAGCTGCTCGGCGAGCGACGCCTCGCCCGCGACGACGCGAGCGTCGAGCAGACCGAGAACCACCTTGATGTCCTCGCTGGCGAGCCGACGCGCCTCGCTGACCGTTCGCACGCTGTGGTCCAGGCGCAGGCCCGAGTCCCAGATCGGGTACCACAGCGCCTCGGCGACCTTCGCCGCCTCTGCGGCGCCTGACCGGTGCAGGAGCAGGAGGTCGATGTCGCTGCCCGCGGTGAGCTCGGCCCGGCCGTACCCGCCGACGGCGACGAGGCAGAACGGCTCGCGCGCCGAAGCGGTGGCGTCGGCGAACCCGCTGGACAGCCACTCGTCCGTGAGGGTCGTCAACGCAGCGCGTCGCCCCGGGCCCGAGAGCCCGGGGCGACGCACCAGTTCGTCCCTCGCGGACGCGAACAGCGTTGCGTCCACGTCCGGCACCTCCTAGAGGGCTTCTGATCCGCGCTCGCCGGTGCGCACCCGGACGATCGTCTCGACCGGGATCACCCACACCTTCCCGTCGCCGATCTTCCCAGTGCTCGCGCCGGACACGATCGCGTCGACCACCTCGTCGGCCGACTCGTCCTCGACGACGACCTCGATCCGCACCTTCGGCACCAGGTCGACGGTGTACTCCGCCCCGCGGTAGACCTCGGTGTGGCCCTTCTGCCGGCCGTATCCCGAGGCCTCGGTGACGGTGAGGCCGTGCACGCCGCGTCCCTCGAGGGCGCTCTTCACGTCCTCCAGCTTGAACGGCTTGATGATGGCGGTGACGAGCTTCACTTATGCCTCCTCGGAGTGACGGACCGCGGCCGCACCGACACCGGCGAACGACCCGGCACCAGTGTCGCCGAACTCGTACGCGGACTCTGCATGCAGGGCCAGGTCGATGCCGCCGTACTCCTGGTCCTGCGTGATGCGGATGCCCATCGTGGCCTTGATGATCAGGCCCAGGATGCCCGCGACGATCAGCGAGTAGAACAGCACGGCGAACGCGCCGACCGCCTGCTTGCCGAGCTGGTCGAGTCCACCGCCGTAGAACAGGCCGTTGACCGCCGCCGGAGCGTCGGCCGTCGCCACGAGCCCGATCATCAGGGTGCCGATGATTCCACCGACGAGGTGCACACCCACCACGTCGAGGGAGTCGTCGTACTTCAGCTTGTACTTCAGGCTGATCGCCAGGGCGCACACGACGCCCGCGACGACGCCGATGATGATCGCGCCGACCGGGCTGACCGCCGAGCACGACGGGGTGATCGCGACCAGGCCCGCGACGACGCCGGACGCCGCGCCGAGCGACGTCGCATGACCGTCGCGGATCTTCTCCACGACGAGCCAGGCGATGGCCGCCGCACACGTCGCCACGAAGGTGTTGACGAACACGACCGCGGACGTGTTGTTGGCGGCCAGGGCCGAGCCGGCGTTGAAGCCGAACCAGCCGAACCACAGCAGACCGGCGCCGATCATGACCAGCGGCAGGTTGCTGGGCTTCATCGGAGTCTTGGGCCAGCCCAGGCGCCGGCCGAGGACGATGGCGAGCGCCAGGCCCGCCGCGCCCGCGTTGATGTGAACCGCCGTTCCTCCGGCGAAGTCGATCACGCCGAGCTGGAAGATCCAGCCGCCCGACGCCCACACCCAGTGCGCGACCGGGAAGTAGACCAGCGTCGCCCACAG
>JAFIHP010000255.1 GCA_017849335.1 Actinomycetales bacterium
CCCGACCGCGTAGCCGATCCAGTACCCCACCGCGTTGCCGAGCACGGCGGCGAGGAACAACAGCAGGCATGCAAGCCAGATGCTCATGTCGATCGCGCCGGTGGCGATGAACATGCCGACCACGAACAGCAGGGAGTCCCCGGGCATGAAGAACACGAACAGTCCGCACTCGGCGAAGATGATCGCCAGCGCCGCCCAGAACGCGAACGTCCCGAGGTTCGACATCAGCGTCTCGGCGTTCAGCCAGTCCGGCAGCAGGGCGGGGACCGCCACGACGGACGGGATCGAGGACGCGAGCGCGCCGGGCAGGTCCATCCCGTCAGGCTATCGTCGCCGCATGCCGACGCAGACGACCCCGCAGGTGGACGTCAGCGTCGGCGTCGGTCCCTGGCCGGGCCCGTGGCCCGACGACCCGCGGCTGGACCCCGAGCTCCTGGCGCACGGCGACCGCCGCAACGTCGTCGACGCCTACCGCTACTGGCGGCTCGAGGCGATCGTCGCCGACCTCGACACCCGCCGGCACCCGTTCCACGTGGCGATCGAGAACTTCGAGCACGACTTCAACATCGGCTCCGTCGTGCGGACGGCCAACGCCTTCCTGGCCCGAGAGGTCCACGTCGTCGGTCGGCGGCGGTGGAACCGGCGCGGCGCGATGGTCACCGACCGCTACCAGCACGTGCGGCACCACCCGGACCCCGACGCGCTCGGCGACTGGGCGGTCGACGCCGGTCTGCCGCTGATCGGCGTCGACAACGGACCCGGCTCCGTACCCCTGGAGGAGTACGACCTCCCGCACGCCTGCGTCCTGCTGTTCGGCCAGGAGGGCACGGGGCTGAGCGCGGCGGCGACCGCGCGGTGCGCCGACGTCCTGTCGATCGCCCAGTTCGGGTCGACGCGGTCGATGAACGTCGGGGCCGCCGCGGCGATCGCGATGCACGCCTGGGTGCGACGGCACTCCTTCGGCCAGTGGCCCGTGGCCACGGCCGGAACATGACGACGCCCTCACCCGGACGCGCGCTCGCGGCGAACCACCACTACCGCCGCCTGTTCGCGTCCCGGGTCATCAGCAACCTGGGCAACGGCATCCAGCCCATCGCCCTGGCGTTCGGCGTGCTGGCACTGCCCGGCGCGACGGCGAGCACCCTGAGCATCGTCCTGGTCGCGACGGCGATCCCGCTGGTCGTCGTCCTCCCGTTCGGCGGCGTCATCGCCGACCGCGTCGGCGCCGCCCGGATGATCTCGATCACCGACATCGTGGTCAGTGCCGTCATCGCGACGGAGGCGTTGCTGTTCCTCACCGGCACGGTCACGGTCCCCGCCCTCGTGCTGCTCGCGGTCGTGGTCGGCGTCCTCAACGCGCTGTGGTCGCCGGCCTACCCGGCGCTGATCATGGACGTGTTCTCGACCGAGGAGCACCTGCAGCCGGCGAACGCCTACGTGAGCGTGGCCTCGAACGGTGGCCTCATCGCCGGCAATGCGATCGGCGGACTCCTGGTCGCAGCGCTGGGGGCCGGCGCCGCCATCGCGGTCGACGCCGCCACGTTCCTCGTCGCGGGGCTGCTCGTGTTCTCCTTCCGCCACGTCTCCAAGCCGCGGCACTCGGGCATGTCGATGCTCGCCGACCTCGGGCACGGCTGGCGGCTGGTGCGGTCGATCCGCTGGTTCGTCGTCGTCGTGCTGGCGTTCAGCGTCATCGTCATGGCCCTGCGCGGGGCCGAGGAGGTGATGGGGCCGGTCCTCGCCCTGCAGGAGTACGGCGGTGCCGCGGGCTGGGCCGTGGTCCTGGCGTGCATGTCGGTCGGGCTGCTGGTCGGTGCGGTCACGGCCTCGCGCATCCGGGTCCGGCGGCCGATGCTGTTCGGGATGCTCATCACCTTGGTGCTTCCCGTGTGGCTGGTCTCGCTCGCCCTCGCGCTCCCGCTGCCGGTCGTCGCGGTCGGCGCGCTGCTGTGGGGCGTGGCGATCGAGCTGTTCCAGGTGATCTGGTACACGACGCTGCAGACGCACGTCCCGCGCGAGTCGCTCTCGCGCGTCTCGTCGTACGACGTCATGGGCTCGCTGATGTTCGGACCGATCGGGCTGGCCCTCGCCGGACCGTTGATCACCTGGGTCGGGCTCGAGGAGGCGTTCTTGGTGATGGCGGCGATCGTCGTCGTCGCGGTCGTCGCGTCGCTGCTGTCCCGCTCCGTACGGACGCTCCGCGCGGACGACGCGCCGGCGGTGGCGGTCGACTGACCCTCGGGCTCGCCGACAGCACGCGACATCCTGAGCGTCCCGTGGAAGGATGGAACCGCTTACAGACCGCCTCAACCGCAGGAGTAGCAATGCCCATCGCGACCCCCGAGGTCTACGCCGAGATGCTCGACCGAGCCAAGGCGGGCCAGTTCGCCTACCCGGCGATCAACTGCACGTCGTCCCAGACCATCATCGCGGCGATCCGCGGCTTCGCCGAGGCGGAGAGCGACGGAATCGTCCAGGTCTCGTGGGGCGGCGCCGAGTTCGCCTCCGGCCAGACGGTCAAGAGCATGGTCGCCGGCGCGACGGCGCTGGCCGAGTTCGCCCGGTCGATCGCCGCGTCGTACGACGTCAACATCGCGCTGCACACCGACCACTGCCCCAAGGACAAGCTGCCCGGCTTCATGGAGCCGTTGCTGAAGATCTCGCAGGAGCGCGTCGCCAAGGGCCTCGAGCCGCTGTTCCAGTCGCACATGTGGGACGGCTCCGCCGTGCCGCTGAAGGAGAACATGGAGATCGCCGAGCGGATGCTCGACGAGTCCGTCAAGGCGCACACCATCCTCGAGATCGAGATCGGCGTCGTCGGCGGCGAAGAGGACGGGATCGAGGCATCCCACGACGCGAAGCTGTTCTCCACGGTCGAGGACGGGCTGGCGACGGCGCAGGCGCTCGGCCTCGGCGAGCGCGGCCGCTACATGGTGGCCGCCACGTTCGGCAACGTGCACGGCGTCTACAAGCCCGGCAACGTCGTCCTCACGCCGAAGGTCCTGGACGACATCCAGAAGGCCGTCGGGGAGAAGTACGGCACGGAGAAGCCGTTCGACCTGGTCTTCCACGGCGGCTCTGGTTCGCTGCTCAGCGAGATCCGCGAGGCGCTCGACTACGGCGTCGTCAAGATGAACGTCGACACCGACACGCAGTACGCCTTCACGCGGCCGGTCGCCGACCACATGTTCAAGAACTACGACGGCGTGCTGAAGATCGACGGCGAGGTCGGCAACAAGAAGCAGTACGACCCCCGGGCG
>JAFIHP010000256.1 GCA_017849335.1 Actinomycetales bacterium
GACCGCCAGCCCAGCGCTCGTCCCCGACTCCGCCACGGTGTCAGGCATCCTTGTCCAGCACGAGCTCGCTGGACTCCAGCTGCCACGGGACGCTCGTCACCATGACACCGGGTGTGAACAGCAGCCGGCTCTTCAGCCGCAGGGCCGACTGGTTGTGCAGCAGCTGCTCCCACCAGTGGCCGACCACGTACTCCGGGATGAAGACGATGACCAGGTCGTTGGGGCTCTCCCGGCGGAGTCCCCGCACGTACTCCAGGATCGGCCGGGTGATCTCGCGATAGGGCGAGGCGAGCACCTTCAGCGTCACCGGGATCTCGTCGCGCTCCCACTCGGCGCGCAAGCGTTCGGTGTCCTCCGTGTCGACGTCGACCGTGACGGCCTCCAGCACGGTCGGCCGCGTCGCCCGGGCGTAGGCGAGCGCCCGCAGCGTCGGCCGGTGGATCTTGCTCACGAGGACGATCGCGTGCACGCGCGACGGCAGCATGCTCGTCGTGCCGCTCGGCGTGATCTCCGCGGCGACCGGGTCGTAGTGCCGGTGGATCGACCGCATGAGCAGGAAGATCAACGGCATCGCGACGACGACGATCCACGCGCCCTTGGTGAACTTCGTCGCCAGGACGATGACGAGGACCGAGCCGGTCATCACGAGGCCGAACCCGTTGATGATCCGCGAGCGCATCATCTTCGCGCGTGCCTTCGGGTCGGTCTCGCGTGCCAGGTGACGCGTCCAGTGCCGGACCATGCCCAGCTGGCTCAGCGTGAACGAGACGAAGACGCCGATGATGTACAGCTGGATCAGGCCGCTGACGTCCGCCTGGTAGACGATGATCAGGAGGACGGCGAGGAGCGCGAGGGACAGGATGCCGTTGCTGAAGGCCAGCCGGTCACCTCGCGTGTGGAGCTGCCGGGGCAGGTAGCCGTCCTTCGCGAGCACCGAGCCCAGCAGCGGGAAGCCGTTGAACGCGGTGTTCGCCGCGAGCGCGAGGATGATGGCCGTCGCGAACGCGATCACCAGGACTCCGATGTGGGAGGGGTGGAACACGGCGTCGGCGATCTGCACGAGGACGGTCTTCTGCGGCTGGCCCGGCGGAAGACCGATGAGGTCGTCGTCGAACTCGGTGACCTTCACCTGCGTCTTGAGCGCGAGCCAGGTGATGCCGATGAACATCGCCATCGAGATCACGCCGAGCAGCAGCAGCGTGGTCGCCGCGTTCTTGGACTTGGGCTTCTTGAAGGCGGGCACGCCGTTGGCAACCGCCTCGATGCCCGTCAGGGCGGTCGTGCCGGACGAGAACGCCCGGGCGACCAGGAAGACCAGCGCGGCGCCGGTGAAGGTGTTCTCGGCGACGATCGTCCAGTTGGCGCTCTCGGCGAGCAGGGTCTGTCCGGTCGCGAACTGGAAGATCGCGAAGCCGATCATCACGAAGATCGAGAGCACGAAGAAGTAGACCGGTATCGCGAAGAACGCGCCCGACTCCTTCACGCCCCGCAGGTTCAGCAGCATGATGATGACGACGAACCCGACGGCGAACCACACGTTGTGCTTGTCGACGAAGGGGATGGTCGAGCCCAGGTTCGCGACCGCCGACGAGATCGACACGGCCACCGTGAGGACGTAGTCGATCAGCAGCGCGCTCGCGACGAACACGCCCCAGTTCGGCCCGAGGTTGTGCGAGACGACCTCGTAGTCGCCGCCGCCGTTGGGGTAGGCGTGGACGTTCTGCCGGTACGACGCGACGACGGTGAAGTAGATGACGACCACCATCGCCGCCACCCACGGACCGTACGAGTACAGCGAGTACCCGCCCAACGACAGTACGAGGAGGATCTCCTGCGTCGCGTACGCGTTGGACGACAGGGCGTCGCTGGCGAACACCGGCAGCGCGATGCGCTTGGGCAGCAGGGTCTCGCCCATCCGCTCGCTGCGCAGCGCGCGACCGAGAAACACCCTCTTGAAGACGTCCGATGACGGCACGTCGGCGCAGCCTACCGCCGCCCGTCGACGAGCACCGCCGTGCGGGCTGTAGCGTTCGACCGTGCACATCGTGATCCTGGGCTGCGGCCGGGTCGGCACCCTGCTGGCGCACCGGCTCGACGAGCTCGGCCACAGCGTGGCCGTCGTCGATCAGGACCCGACGGCGTTCCGCAGCCTGGGTCCGGAGTTCGGCGGCCAGACCGTCACCGGCGTGGGTTTCGACCGCGAGACGCTCGAGAGCGCCGGCATCGCTCGGGCGCAGGCTTTCGCGGCCGTGTCGAGTGGCGACAACTCGAACATCCTGGCGGCCCGCGTCGCGCGCGAGACCTACGGTGTCGAGCAGGTCGTCGCCCGCATCTACGACCCCCGCCGCGCCGAGATCTACCAGCGGCTCGGCATCCCCACGGTCGCGACCGTGGCCTGGTCGACCGGCCAGATCATGCGCCGGCTGCTGCCGCTGGGCGCGCTCGACGAGTACCGCGACCCGACCGGCACGATCGCCCTCGCCGAGGTCGCGCTCGGCCGGCCGTGGCTGGGCAAGCGCGCGGTCGCGCTCGAGGAGGCGTCGGGGGCGCGGCTGGCGTTCATCACGCGGTACGGCGAGCCCCTGCTTCCCAGTCCGGACACGGTCCTGCAGGAGGGCGACCTCGTGCACGCCCTGCTGCGCGACGAGGCGCGGGAGCGGATCGAGCGGATCTTCGAGCACGGATCGCTGGAGGCGTGATGCGGGTTGCGATCGCCGGCGCGGGCAAGGTCGGGCGCTCCATCGCGCGCGAGCTGGTCGCGAACGGCCACCAGGTCCTGCTGATCGACAAGGACGCCGAGCTCGCCCGACCCGGCGTGGTCGACGGCGCGGACACGCTCCTGGCGGACGCCTGCGAGATCTCCGCGCTGGACGAGGCGATGCTGTCGCACTGCCAGGTCGTCGTCGCGGCGACCGGCGACGACAAGGTCAACCTCGTCGTCTCGCTCCTGGCGAAGACCGAGTACGGCGTCCCGCGCGTCGTCGCCCGCGTCAACCACCCCAAGAACGAGTGGATGTTCGACGAGTCGTGGGGCGTCGACGTCGCGGTCTCGACGCCGCGGATGCTCTCGGCCCTCGTCGAGGAGGCCGTCAGCGTCGGCGACCTCGTGCGCTTGTTCACGTTCCGCCAGGGCGACGCGAACCTGGTGGAGATCACGCTCGCGGGCGACTCCCCGGTCGTCGGCAAGCGGGTCGGCGACCAGGTGTGGCCGGCCGACACCGCACTCGTCGCCGTGGTGCGTGGCCCGCGGGTGTTCGCCCCCACCGCCGACGACCCCCTGGACAAGGGCGACGAGCTGCTCTTCGTCGCGTCGCCCGACCAGGAGGGCGAACTCCAGCGGCTCCTCGGCCACGACTAGCGCCGCGCTCCGCCACGCCACCTCCCCCGGGTGTTGAGGTTGGTGGCGGTTCCGCGTGCCGCGAACCGCCACCAACCTCAACAGCGGCGGGGTGGGGTCAGCCGAAGTCCTCCGGCGACACCTGGTCCAAGAATGCGCGGAACTCCTCGACCTCGTCCTCCGCCGGCGTCACGGCGCCGTCGTC
>JAFIHP010000257.1 GCA_017849335.1 Actinomycetales bacterium
ACTTGTAGGTGCACCAGGCCGCGAAGTCGACGTCCCAGTCGTGCAGCGCGAGCGGCACGTTGCCCGCGGCGTGCGCCAGGTCCCAGCCCACGGTGGCGCCGATCTCGTGCCCCGCGGCGGTGATCGCCGGGATGTCGAGCAGCTCGCCGGTGCGGTAGTTCAGCCCGCCGATCAGGAGCGTCGCGACCGAGTGCGCGTGCTCGTGCAGGGTCCGGACCACGTCCTCGGTCCGCAGGGTGTCCTCCCCGGGGCGTGGGGCGAGCCGCAGCACGGCGGTGTCCGGGTCGTGCCCGCGCAGGGCGACGTGGCTGCGCACGGCGTGGGAGTCCGACGAGAACGCGTGGTCCTCGATGACGATCCGGTGCCGGATCGGGGTGGGGCGGTAGAACGACGCGAGGAGCAGGTGCAGGTTGACCGTCAGCGTGCTCATCACCGCCACCTCGGTCGGGTCCGCTCCCACGATGCGGGCCATCGGCTCGCGGATCGCCTCGTGGTACCGCATCCACGGCCGAGGGGAGGACGCGTGCCCGCGGACGGCGTACTCCTCCCACGCGTCGAGCTCGGCCATGACCTCGGCACGGACGGCGCGTGGCTGGGCCCCGAGGGAGTTGCCGGCCAGGTAGGCGGCGAGCGGGAAGTCCCCGCCGACGGCCGGGGGGACGAGGAACTCCTCGCGCCGCAGGGCGTCGTCCGGCTCGGCGTCGAGCGCGAGCGCGGCCGCCTCGGTCAGGTCCGTCGTCACGGGCCCATTCAATACCGGCGTCGCTCCTACACTGGCCGTGATGTTCGAGCTCGTGGTGCCGGCGCAGGAGACGGGTCTGGCCTGGTGGCCGGTCGCCGTCGTCGTCGTGACGCTCGTCGTGCTGAACGTCGTCAACAACCGCCTCGCCCCGCAGACCCACTACCTGCTGTGGGCGTTCGGCGGCTCGGTCCTGCTGCTGGCCCTGGGCCTGCTCGACGGCAACACCTGGACCGACATGGGGCTCGGCTGGGCGTACCTC
Source organism: Actinomycetales bacterium (assembly GCA_017849335.1). Taxonomy (GTDB): domain Bacteria; phylum Actinomycetota; class Actinomycetes; order S36-B12; family S36-B12; genus UBA10649. Next base: position 1,002 of record JAFIHP010000257.1, read on the forward strand.
GTCCCGGGGCTGGTGTGGGCGCTGGCCTGCATCGGCCTGATCACGATCGTGTATCTGGTCGGCTCGGCCTTCAAGCGCACGCGGGCGGCCTTCCACGACGAGCGGATGAGCACCCTGAGCGGGGGGCGCCTGATGTTCCAGGCGCTGATCGAGGTGCCGTTCGGCACCGTGGTGCTCGAGGAGATCGCGTTCCGCGCCGTGCTGCTGTCCATGCTGGTGCGCCGGCTCGGGCTGGTGGGCGGGGTGCTGGTCGCGGCCGTGCTGTTCGGCCTGTGGCACGTGCTGCCGAGTATCGGCACCCACGAGCAGAACCCGGCGCTCGGATCGGTCGTTGGCAGCGGCCGCCGCGGCAACATCCTCGCCGTCCTGGCGAGCGTGGTGACGACGACGCTCGCCGGCATCCTGTTCGCCGGGCTGCGGCTGGTGTCGGGCAGCGTGCTGGCCCCGATGGGGTTCCACTGGGCGACGAACGGGCTCGGCTACGCCTTCTCGTGGCTGCTCATCCGCGAGCGCGACCGGCGCCTCGCCCGTCACCGCCGCCTGGTCCGCGAGCGCCGGGACCGAGCTGCCCGGGGTGAATGACACCCGTGCGATTCACCCCCTACGATGACGCGCATGGATGCGGCGGAGGCGATGCGGGCGACAGACGACACGGTGTCTGCGGGCCTGACGGACCGCGACCGCAAGGTCCTGGAGTTCGAGCGGCAGTGGTGGAAGTACGCCGGGGCGAAGGAGCAGGCCATCCGCGACCTGTTCGACCTCAGCAGCACCCGGTACTACCAGCTCCTCAACCAGCTCATCGACGACCCAGCCGCGCTGGCGTTCGACCCGATGCTGGTTAAGCGGTTGCGTCGCCTGCGCGCAAGCCGCCAGCGGGCGCGGTCAGCCCGTCGCCTCGGCGTCGAGGCCTAGATTCCGCTCTCTGCCCAGAACGCCTCATCCGACATGGGTGAGCGTGGTTCCGGCGTCCCCGAGGCCAATAGTCACGCTTGGGTAACGATTCGTATGCAAACACTGCAAGCGGTTGCATCAACCTCTCCTCCGACTTAGATTTCCGGCACACTAACGAGGGGTGTACGTCGCCCCTTTAGTTCCGGCAATCGGCCGTCTGGCCGAGAAGAGAGGACCAGGCATGCGCAGGTCTTTGCGTGCGATCGTCGCCGCCCCCGCGGTGGCGGCAGTCGCCTTCGGTTCGTTGCTCGCCGCTCCGGTGGCGCACGCGGCGGACAACACGATCACGGTCTGGGTGGACCAGAAGCGGATCGACAACTACCGCGAGGCGCTCGGCAGCAGCTACGCGGGCTACAAGATCGTCCTGGTCCCTCGGGACTTCGGGAAGATCCGTGACGACCTGGCGACCGTGTCCGCGGACAACGCCCCCGACGTCATCTCCGGCGCGCACGACTGGACCGGCCAGCTCGCGGCAAACGGCCTGATCGCCAAGCTCAACGTCCCGGCCGCCACGATCAAGGCGCTGGCGCCGTACGCCGTCGCCGGCTTCCGCTACGGCGGCGGCATCTACGGCATCCCGACGCAGATCGAGAACGTCGCGATGATCACCAACGCCAACCTGGTGCCGACGCAGCCGAAGACGTTCGCGGAGCTGTCGACCAAGGCGCTCGCGCTGAAGAAGGCCGGCAAGGTCACCGTGCCGTTCGCGGTCCCGCAGGGCACCAACGGCGACGCGTACCACATGTACCCGCTGTTCAGCGGGCTCGGCGGCTACGTCTTCGGCACGAACCCGTCCGGCTCGGTCAACGTGAACAACGTCGGCCTCTACAACAAGACGTTCGCCGCGAACGCCGGCCTGATCGACCAGTGGAACAAGACCGGCCTGATCAACTCCAAGGTCGACTACGGCATCGCCAAGACCGCGTTCACCACGGGCAAGGCCCCGTTCTGGATCACCGGTCCGTGGGAGCTCGACGCGATCAAGGCGCTGCCGTTCAAGTACCGCGTCACCACCGTCCCGCCGATCGTCAACGGCCTGAAGACCGTTCCGTTCCTCGGCGCCCAGGGCATGATGGTGACCAAGTACGCGGCCGAGCACGGCGTCCAGGTCGGCGCGAACGCCCTCGTCACGCAGCTCATGGCGACGCCGTCCTACCAGGCGAAGCTCGCGGCGGCCGACGGCCGCACCCCGGCCAACCTCGTCGCGGCCAAGGCCGTCTCCGACTCGGTGCTCAAGGCCTTCGGTGCCGCGGGCGTCGGCGGCATCCCGATGCCGAACGTGCCGCAGATGTCGTCCGTGTGGACGTCGCTGGGCGGCGCGTGGGTCAACTCGACCAAGGGTGCCGGCGCGACGCCGGCCAACAAGGCCTTCGCCCAGGCGCAGGCCCAGGTCAAGAAGGCGATCGCCGGCTAGAAGACGACCGCACAGGTAGTGGGCGTGGGGACCTCCGGGCTCTGGAGGTCCCCACGCTCGTTCCGGCGAGCCGCGTGGCCGCGGCAGGGAGCGTAGAAGTCCAATGCAGGCACTGATCTCGAGGTTCGGTGGCACTCCGGCACTGATCCTGAAGCTGCTGTTCCTCGGCCTGGTCAACGGGCTGGCGATCTGGGCGTTGCCGCAGCTGATCACGTCGAGCGCGTGGGTCATGCTGGTTGTCCTCGTCGGCGCCACGCTCGCGCTGGACTTCGTGCTCCTGACGAAGCGGTTCATCCCCGCGAAGTACGTGATCATCGGCGCGATCCTGCTGCTGGTCTTCCAGCTCATCCCGATCGCGTACACCGTCTCGATCGCGTTCACCAACTACTCGACCGGCCACATCGGGACCAAGCAGGACGCGATCACGCAGATCGAGGCGAATTCCCTGTCGGAGACCGACGGCGCCGTCAGCTACACGATGCTCCCGCTGTACTCCGAGGGCCAGGAGGTCGTGCTCGCCCTGACCGAGGTGCCCACCGAGGACACGACGGCGACGGACGGCACCGCGACCGACGGGTCGACCGACGGGTCGACCGACACGGCGAGCCCCGAGCCGAGCGTGCAGACGGAGTTCGGCGGGTCCGACGGCACCGCGAGCCCAGAGCCCAGCGTGCAGACCGAGTTCGGCGCGGGCGAGGTCTCGACGGCGAGCCCAGAGCCCAGCGTGCAGACCGAGTTCGGCGCGGGCGAGGTCTCGACGGCGGTCCCGAGCTCGGAGGCCTCGCTGGCCGAGGACGACATGAACGTCGGCGTGACCGAGCCGGCCGGGGGCTGGCCCCCCACCTACATCGGCACCGACCAGGGCCTGGATCCCGTCGACCCGGGTGACGTCGAACGTGACGCGACCGGCACGGTCACCGGCGTGGTCGGCTACAAGACCATTCCCGAGGAGGCCTACCCGTCGCTGGACTCCCAGATCGCGTCGATCAAGGTCCCCGGTCCGACCGGCGGCTACATCGTGGCGCAGGGCTTCGGCGCCGCCGTCGAGCTCACGCCGGTCGTGACGTACGACGAGGCGACGGACACGTTCACCAACACCACGTCCGGGGTGGTCTACACCGACAACGGCAAGGGCTCGTTCACCAACCCGGACAACCCGGAGGACGAGCTGCTCCCCGGCTGGCGCACCGGTGTCGGGTTCACCAACTTCTACCGGATCTTCAGCGATCCCGACATCACCGGGCCGTTCGCCAAGGTCTTCGTCTGGACGTTCGTGTTCGCGCTGCTGACGGTGCTGCTGACGTTCGCCATCGGGCTGGGGCTGGCGATGGCGCTCAACAAGCCCGGGATGCGAGGCCAGCGCGTCTATCGATCGCTGCTGATCATCCCGTACGCGATCCCCGGCTTCCTGTCGATCCTCGTGTTCCGGGGTCTGCTCAACGACGACTTCGGGGCCATCAACCAGATGCTGGGCCTGAACATCCCGTGGCTGTTCGACCCCAACTGGGCCAAGGTCAGCGTGCTGCTGGTCAACCTGTGGCTGGGCGTGCCGTACATGTTCCTCGTCTCGACCGGTGCCCTCCAGGCCATCCCGAGCGAGATGCAGGAGGCGGCACGCATCGACGGCGCGCGCAGCTGGCAGGTCTTCCGCCTCGTCAACCTGCCGCTGCTGCTCGTCGCCCTCACGCCACTGCTGGTCGCGTCGTTCGCCTTCAACTTCAACAACTTCAACGCGATCTACCTGCTCACCGGCGGCGGTCCGGCGATGGACGGCTCGTCGGTCGCCGGCGCGACGGACATCCTCATCAGCTACACGTACAAGATCGCGTTCTCGGCCGGCCGGGGCAATGACTTCGGCCTGGCCAGCGCGATCTCGATCATCATCTTCCTGATCGTCGGAACGATCTCCGGCATCTCGTTCGCCCGATCCAAGGCCTTGAGGGAGGACCGGACATGACCGCCACGATCCCCGCACCCGCCCCGGAGGCGCCGGTCCCGACGCGTCAGCGCCGGACGTTCGGCGCGTGGCTGCGCATCATGGGGTGGCGGCACCTGGTGGCCCTGCTCGCACTGGTGGTCGCGCTGTTCCCCGTGCTGTGGGTCATCAGCGCGGCGTTCACGCACGACCCGTCCATCAGCTCCGGTGCGATCGTGCCGACCAACCCGACGATGGAGAACTTCACGCGCCTGTTCGGCAACCCGGACCAGCCGTACCTCAACTGGTACGTCAACACGATGGTCCTGGCCACCCTCGTCGCCGTGATGACCGTGCTCATCGCCGGGGGCGCGGCCTACGCGTTCAGCCGGTTCCGGTTCAAGGGCCGCAAGGTCGGCCTGATGTTCCTGCTGCTGGTCCAGATGTTCCCGCAGTTCCTCAGCCTCACCGCGATCTACATCATCATGGTGAACATCGGCGACGTGTTCCCGCCGATCGGCCTGGACTCGCTCGCGGGGCTGGGGCTGGTCTACCTCGGCGGCGCGATGGGCGTGAACGCCTGGCTCATCAAGGGGTTCTTCGACACCATCCCCATGGAGATCGACGAGTCCGCGAAGGTCGACGGCGCGACCCACGGCCAGGTGTTCTGGGGGATCATCCTGCCGCTCGCCGTCCCGGTCCTCGCGGTCGTCGGGCTGCTGAGCTTCATCGGCACGATCAGCGAGTTCATCATCGCCAGCGCCCTGATCCAGGATCCGGGGACGAAGACCCTCGCCGTCGGCCTCTACGGCTACATCGCGAACGAGTACTCCGAGAACTGGGGCCCGTTCTGCGCGGGCGCGCTGCTCGCGGCGATCCCCGTCGTGATCGTCTTCATGTTCCTGCAGCGGTTCATCGTGTCCGGGCTGACCGCAGGGTCGGTGAAGGGATGACGCCGCACCACGACGGCTCGCCGCTCTACGTGTCGAGCCTGGCCCCGGCGCTCGGCGATACGTTGACGCTGCGCCTGCGCACCGACGCCGCCGAGCAGCCGGCGCACGTCCTCCTGCGGACGGTCCGTGACGGGGAGCCGCAGATCGTGGCGGCCGTGGCGGAGCCGTCGACCGGCGCGGACGTGTGGTGGAGCGCCCGGATCACCGTGCACAACGTCGAGACCCACTACCGCTGGCTGCTCAGCGGCGGCGCGTTCGACTACGTCTGGCTCACGGCCGGCGGGGTCTTCCCCCACGACATCCCCGACGCCTCCGACTTCGTGGTCAGCGCGACCGCGGCACCGCCGGACTGGACTTTCGGATCCGTTGTGTACCAGGTGTTCCCGGACCGGTTCGCCCGCTCGACGGAGGAGCTCGGCGCGCTCGAGGCCGGACCGGAGGGGGCGCCGCTCCCGTCGTGGGCCGTCCCGCGGGCGTGGACCGACGCACCCGAGGGCCGCGGACCCAACACGCCGCGTGAGTGGTTCGGCGGCGACCTCGACGGCGTCCGCGAGCACCTCGACCACGTCGAGGCGCTCGGCGCGGGCGTGCTCTACCTGACACCGGTCTTCCCCGCGGAGTCGACGCACCGCTACGACGCGTCGTCGTTCGCCACGGTCGACCCGCTCCTCGGCGGGGACGCCGCCCTGACGCGCCTCGTCGACGACGCCCACGGGCGCGGTGTGCGCGTCCTCGGCGACATCACGCTCAACCACTGCGGCCGGACGCACGACTGGTTCCTCGCGGCCCAGGACCCGGCGGCCCCCGAACGGGACTACTTCCGGTTCGACCCCGCGCTCCCGTACGGCTACGAGTGCTGGTTCGACGTCCCGACGCTGCCGAAGTTCGACCACACGAGCGAGCGCCTGCGCGACGCTCTCGTCCACGACGCGGCGAGCCCCGTCCGGTCCTGGCTGCACGGCGAGCACGGGCTCGACGGCTGGCGCGTCGACGTCGCGAACATGGCCGGCAGGCTCGGGTCCGTCGACGTCACGCGGGAGTTCGCGCGCGACGTGCGTGCCGCCATGGCGCGGGAGGGCGACGACCTCCTGCTGGTGGCCGAGCACGCGCACGACGCCAGCGGCGACCTGCTCGGCGACGGCTGGCACGGCACCATGAACTACGCCGGCTTCACCCGGCAGGTGTGGTGCTGGCTGCGCGGGCCGGACTTCCACGAGACGTTCCTCGGCGTCCCGCTCGAGGTGCCGGTGATCACCGGACAACAGGCCGTCGCGTCGTGGCAGGCGTTCCACGCGCGCATCCCGTGGCGCTCGCTGATCGCCAGCTGGAACGTCCTCAGCAGCCACGACACGGCCCGGATCCGCACCGTCGTCGGGTCGGCCGAGCGGCAGGTCGCCGCGCTGGGCCTGGCGATCGGACTGCCGGGGGTGCCGATGGTGTTCGCCGGCGACGAGATCGGCGCGACCGGCCTGTGGGGCGAGGATTCGCGCACCCCGTTCCCGTGGCACGACCGCGCGACGTGGGACCTCGACGTGCTCGAGGCGTACCGGGCCCTCCTGCCGGTCCGGCGCGGCAGCGTCGCGCTCGCCACGGGCGGGCTGCGGTGGCTGCACGTGGGTACCGACGCCATCGCGTTCGTCCGCGAGCACCCCGACGAGACCGTTCTCGTCGTGGTCGCGCGCGGCCAGTCCGAGCCGGTCCGGCTGCCGCTGGCCGCCGTCGGCGGCGGCTCGGTGCGCTCGCTCTTCGGCTTCGACGCCTCGGTCGTCGCCGGGCAGGTCGTGATCGAGGTCCCGTCAGCAGGTGCTGGCGTGTGGCGAGTGGAGGAGTAGGGCATGGCTCGTCTGGTCCTGGACAATGTGGACAAGGTCTACGACAACGGCTTCTGGGCCGTGAAGGACCTCTCGCTCGACGTGGAGGACGGCGAGTTCCTCGTCCTCGTCGGCCCGTCCGGCTGCGGCAAGACCACGGCCCTGCGCATGGTCGCCGGGCTGGAGGACATCACCGACGGCACGGTGTCGATCGGCGGGAAGGTCGTCAACGACATCGGTCCGCGCGACCGCAACATCGCGATGGTGTTCCAGAGCTACGCGCTCTACCCGCACATGACCGTCGACGAGAACATCGGCTTCGGGCTCGCGCTGCGGCACGAGCCGAAGGCGACGATCAAGGAGAAGGTGGCGCGGGCCGCCGGCATCCTGGACCTCACCTCGATGCTCGGACGCAAGCCCAAGCAGCTCTCGGGCGGCCAGCGCCAGCGCGTCGCGATGGGCCGGGCGATCGTCCGCGACGCCGAGCTGTTCTTGATGGACGAGCCGCTGTCGAACCTCGACGCCAAGCTCCGCGTCCAGATGCGGGCGGAGATCGCCGGCCTGCAGCGTCAGCTGGGCACCACGACGCTCTACGTCACGCACGACCAGGTCGAGGCGATGACCATGGGCCACCGTGTCGCCGTGCTGCGCCTGGGGGAGCTGCAGCAGGTCGCGGCCCCGCAGGACCTCTACGACAACCCGGCGAACGTGTTCGTGGCCGGTTTCATCGGCACGCCGCCGATGACGCTCTTCCACGCCGGCCTCACCCTCGACGGCGACCAGGCGCGGCTGCGCGTCGGTCCGCAGGAGCTGACGCTGCCGCGGGCCGTGGTCGAGGCCCGGTCGGACCTCGCCGCCCGCAACGGCGCCGAGGTCATCGTGGGCGTCCGCGCCGTGGACATCCACTACGAGCCGCATGACGGCCGGGAGCCGCTGGCCGCCCACGTCGTCCTCGCCGAGGAGCTGGGGTCCTCGGTGCACGTGACGTTCTCCCTCCCGGGCACGCCGGTCGACGAGTCGCGCCTGGGCAGCGGCCTGCCGGTCGACACCGAGGAGCTCCACCGGCTCGGGGACACCACCGACATCCGCGGAACCGCGGTGTTCCCGCCGCGGCTGCGGTTCGCGGGCCTGGATCCGGTGACGATCCACATCGACATGGAGCGCCTGCACTTCTTCGACGTGGAGACCGGGGTTGCGATCCGCTAGCCGGCTCGCCGGCGCCGGGGCCGCGCTCTCGGTCGCGGCGCTGCTGTGGGCGACGGCCGGGCCGGCGGCCGCCGATCCCGCCTCGGCCGGGCTGGCCGGGCTCGCCGCGCCGTCGGTGCGCTCGCCCATCGCGAGCGACGCGTTCTACTTCGTCATGACCGATCGCTACCGTGACGGCGCGCCGGGCAACGACGGCGCGGCGGGAGGCCGGTCGGTCACCGGGTTCGATCCCGCCTCGGACGCGTACTACCACGGCGGAGACCTGGCCGGCCTGACCGGACGCTGCGACCTCGCGGACCCCGCCGACGACGGGCTGGCGCGCATCCGGCGGCTGGGGTTCACGGCCGTGTGGATCACGCCGCCGTTCGTCCAGCGGACCGTGCAGGGCGACAGCGCGGCGTACCACGGCTACTGGTTCACCGACATCACCCGGCCGGACCCGCACGTCGGGACGGCGCAGGAGTTCGCGGGCTTCGTCGACTGCGCGCACCGACTGGGCATGAAGGTGTTCGTCGACGTCGTGGTCAACCACACCGCGGACGTCATCTCCTACCCGCAGGGGTCGGCGTACGTCCCGATCGCCAAGGCGCCGTACCGCACGGCCGCCGGCCGGGCCTTCGATCCCTGGTCGTACACCAGCGGCACGCGGTTCCCGGCGCTGTCGCCGACGCGGAGCTTCGCGAAGACGCCCGTGGTCGACCCGGGCTTCGCCGGGGCGAAGGCGCCCGCGGTGCTCAACCAAGTCGTCCGCTACCACAATCGCGGCGACATCGACTGGGGCAGCTGCGTCGGCCGCTGCGAGATGGACGGTGACTTCGCGGGCCTCGACGACCTCATGACCGAGGACTGGACGGTCGTGCGCACGCTCGCGCAGGCGTACGGCGCGTGGATCACCGACTACGGGATCGACGGCTTCCGCATCGACACCGCCAAGCACGTGGACCCGTACTTCTTCGGCCGGTGGCTGCCCCTGGTGCAGGAGACGGCGCGGGCGGCGGGCAAGCCCGACTTCACCGAGTTCGCCGAGGCGTGGATCACCGACCCCGCGCAGCTCGCCGAGCTCATGCGCGCGCGGAGTCTGCCGTCGGTGCTCGACTTCGGCTTCCAGGACGCGGCCCGGCAGTACGTGACCGGGCGCGCCACGGGCGGCTCGCTCGCGGCCTTCTTCGCCGAGGACGACTACTACACGACGGCGACGACCAACGCCTACGGCCTGACCACGTTCCTCGGCAACCACGACATGGGCCGGATCGGGTTCTTCCTCGCCACGGGCACGTCCGCGACCGGTCCGGCCCTGCTCGAGCGCGACCTGCTCGCACACGACCTCCTGTACCTGACGCGCGGCGTCCCGGTCGTGTACTACGGCGACGAGGTGGGCATGACCGGCTCGGGCGACGGGACCGACCGCAACGCCCGGCAGGACATGTTCTCGACGCAGGTGACCCGCTGGCAGACCGAGCAGCGGATCGGGAGTGCCCCGGTCGGCACGGGCTCGTCGTTCGACGAGACGTCGCCGATCGAGACCCACCTCGCGGCTCTCGCCGCGCTGCGTTCCTCGTATCCGGCCCTGGCGACGGGCGCCCAGATCACGCGGTACGGCAGCGGGCCGGTGTACGTCGCGAGCCGCATCGACGCCGCGGACCGGCGCGAGTACCTCGTCGCGTTCAACACCGGCGACGCCGCGGCGTCCGTCACCGTGCCGACGTCGACGCCGGGCTCGGCCTGGACGCCGCTCCTCGGCGCGCCGGCGACGAGCTCGGACGCCGCGGGCCGCGCGGTGGTGTCCGTTCCGCCGCGCTCGTCCGTCGTCCTGCGCGCGGCGCAGCAGCTCCCGCAGCCCGCCGCGCCCAGCGTGCGGGTGGTCGCGCGCGCCGACGCCATCACGGGGTCGTACCGGCTGACCGCGACGGTGCCGGGCGCCGACCCGTCCACGGTCACGTTCGCGGTCCGCCGACCGGGCGGCGCCTGGACGGCCGTCGGCAGCGACGATGCCCGGCCGTTCCGCGTCTACGTCCCCGCGGTCGCGGGGGCCCGAGGCCGTGTCCAGGTCGCGGCGGTGGTCCGAGACTCGGCCGGTCAGGTCGCCACGAGCGCTCCGGTCGCCGCCACGCTCACGCCGTTCGAATGACGGGCAGCCTGCCGTGCGCTTGTACCATCGAAGCCCGGCAGCGGCAACGCCGCGCGACACGGGTGGGGCGCTGGACGCCGCGCCCCCGGCGAGAGGACGTTCCACCATGCGCGGGTCCCGCGTGCTGACCGCCGTCGTGGCGGCCGGAGCCGTCGCCGCGGCGACGCTGACCGGCTCTCCTGCCGCGCAGGCGGCGACCCCCATCGTGGTGTGGGCCGACGCCCCGCACGCGGCGGTCCTCTCCACGCTCCTCGCCAAGGGGTTCCAGGGCACGCCGGTCGAGGTGGTCACGAAGGACCTGGCGACGATGCAGAACGACCTCACGGCGGCGAAGGCGGGCACGGCACCGGACCTGGTGTGGGGGGATCTCGCCTGGACGGGGCAGCTCGCCTCCGCGGGCACGATCGTCCCGATCACGATGACCGCCAAGCGCGCGGCGAAGTTCCGGCCCAGCGTGCGGGCCGGCAACCAGGTCGGCAAGGCGTTCTACGGCGTGCCGGTGCAGATCAGCAACCTGGCCCTGGTCACGAACACCACCCTCGTGCCGAAGCAGCCGGCGACCTTCGCCGAGCTGTCGGCGAAGGCGCTGCGGCTGGTCAAGAACAAGAAGGCCAAGGTGCCGTTGGCGATCGCGCAGGGCAGCGGGGCGAACCCGTACACGACGTTCCCGCTGTTCAGCGGCCTCGGCGGGTACCTGTTCGGCACGGCGAAGGGCGGCGGCCTGGACCCGCTCGACGTGGGGCTGTCCAGCAAGGCGATGAAGAAGAACGCGGGCCAGATCGACGCGTGGAACAAGGCGGGCCTGCTCGACCCGTCGCTGACCACCGACGCGGCCCGTACGGCGTTCGTCAAGGGCAAGGCGCCGTTCTGGCTCGCCGGGCCGGAGGACCTCGCGACCTTGATGAAGCTCAGCTTCGTCTACCGCATCGGCGCGCTTCCGCCGATCGTCAGCGGCAAAAAGGCCGCGCCGCTGCTCACGATCCACGGGTTCATGGTGACCAAGTTCGCCGAGAAGCACGGTGTGGCCGAGCAGGCCGGTGCCCTGGCGGCGAAGTACCTGACGCGTCCGGGCGTACAGCAGCAGCTCGCGGCGGCGTCGGGCTGGTACCCCGCGAACACCGTCGCGGCGGCGAAGGTCTCGACCGGCGGCGGCCGCATCAAGGCGATCGGCAACGCCGGCGTCGACGGCGTGCCGATGCCCAACATCCCGCAGGCGGGCTTCGTGTGGGAGCCCTACGGGACAGCCTGGTCAGTGTCGACGTCCGGGCCGTCGGCGACCCCGGCCAAGAAGGCGTTCACGATCGCGCAGCGCGCGGCGGTGTCGGCGATCAAGGGCTGAGCGTTCGCCCGGGGGTCGCCGCTTTGGGGTTTGCACTCACCGGGAGCGAGTGCTAACTTCGGATTAGCACTCACCTGACCAGAGTGACAACTGACCCCCAGGACGTTCCGGGAGGAACAGCCCCCATGGCAAAGATCATTGCATTCGACGAGGAGGCCCGCCGGGCCCTCGAGCGCGGCATGAACGTGCTCGCCGACGCCGTCAAGGTCACCCTCGGCCCCAAGGGCCGCAACGTGGTGCTGGAGAAGAAGTGGGGCGCCCCCACGATCACCAACGACGGTGTCTCCATCGCCAAGGAGATCGAGCTGGAGGACCCCTACGAGAAGATCGGCGCTTAGCTTGTCAACGAGGGCGCCCAGAAGACCGACGACGTCGCCGGCGACGGCACGACGACCGCGACCGTGCTCGCCCAGGCGCTCGTGCGCGAGGGCCTGCGCAACGTCGCGGCCGGCGCGAACCCGATGGGCCTGAAGAAGGGCATCGAGCGCGCGGTCAACGTCGTCAGCGACGAGCTGCTGGCGATGGCCAAGGACGTCGAGACCAAGGAGCAGATCGCCTCGACCGCGGCCATCTCGGCCGGCGGCGACCAGGAGGTCGGCGAGCTCATCGCTGAGGCGATGGACAAGGTCGGCAAGGAAGGCGTCATCACCGTCGAGGAGTCGAACACCTTCGGGCTCGAGCTGGAGCTCACCGAGGGCATGCGCTTCGACAAGGGCTACATCTCGGCCTACTTC
>JAFIHP010000258.1 GCA_017849335.1 Actinomycetales bacterium
CTTCGCGCGAGGCACCACGGAGATACCCGCATCGATTTCCACCGCACGCTTGACGGTTTCGATATTGTCGAACTCCATCACCGGCTTCATGCGAGACGGCCGTCTGCCAGCCGTGGGCGACGGCGATCAGGCCCACGGCCCGGCCCTCCAGGTACGGCCGGTCGTCGCGGCGCAGCTCCTCGGCGTAGTCGAGGGCGTTCTTCACCAGGCCGCTGACCGCGCCGTGGTAGCCGGGACTCGCCAGGAGCAGCCCGTCCGCTCGGCGCATCGCGTCGACCAGCGCCCGGGTCGCCGGCTCCGGGACCGGGGCCTCGGTGTCGTAGATCGGGACGATGAGGTCGCGTCCGGTGAGGAACTCGACCGTCGCGCCGGCGTCGAGGCACTCCTGGGCCGCGATGCGCAGTGCGCGTTCGGACGCGGCCATCGGGGCCGTGCTCCCGCCGAGGGCCAGGATCCGAGGAGCGCTCACGCGTCGCAGTGTCGCACCGCGTTCGACCGTCGCCGCCGGGGTGGGGGGAAGATCACACTGCGCGTACGGGAACGAACGGTGACGGCCCGCGGGCGGGGCGGTAGTGTCGCGCGCGCACCGCTATCTGGATGTCCAAGTACCTCTCGGTGCCCCAAGGGAGTCCGCGTGGATCTTTACGAGTACCAGGCCAAGCACCTGTTCAAGGCGCACGGGATCCCGGGCACCCCGGGCGAGGTCTGCACGACGGCCGACGCGGCCCGTGAGGCGGCGCGCAAGATCGGGGCCCAGGTCGTGGTCAAGGCCCAGGTGAAGACCGGCGGCCGCGGCAAGGCCGGGGGCGTCAAGCTCGCCGAGACCCCGGACGAGGCGGCCGAGAAGGCCGCGGCGATCCTGGGCATGGACATCAAGGGCCACACGGTCTACAAGGTGCTGGTCACCGAGGCGAGCGACATCGCCGAGGAGTACTACGTGTCCTTCCTCCTCGACCGCGCCAACCGGGCGTTCCTGGCGATGGCCAGCGTCGAGGGCGGCATGGAGATTGAGGAGGTCGCGGCGACGAAGCCGGAGGCGCTGGCGAAGATCCGCGTCGACGCGCTCGAGGGCTGCACCCCCGAGAAGGCGCAGGAGATCGCCGACGCCGCCGGGTTCCCGGAAGCCGCGAAGGCCCAGGTCGTCTCGATCCTGCAGCAGCTGTGGCGCGTCCTCGTCGACGAGGACGCCACCTTGGTCGAGGTCAACCCGCTGATCCTGTCGCCGGCGGGCACCGTGCTCGCGCTGGACGGGAAGGTCACCCTCGACGACAACGCCCACTACCGGCACGCGTCGCACGCCGACTTCGTCGATCGCGACAACACCGACCCGATCACGCTGCGGGCCGAGGAGTTCGACCTTAACTACGTCAAGCTCCACGGCGAGGTGGGAATCGTCGGCAACGGCGCCGGCCTCGTCATGAGCACCCTCGACGTCGTCGCGTACGCCGGTGAGGAGTTCGGGGGCGTCAAGCCGGCGAACTTCCTGGACATCGGCGGCGGCGCCAGCGCCGAGGTCATGGCCAACGGCCTGGACATCGTGCTGAACGACCCCGAGGTCAAGGCCTGCTTCGTGAACGTGTTCGGCGGGATCACCGCCTGCGACGCGGTCGCCAACGGCATCCTGCAGGCGCTGGACCTGCTCACGGCCAAGGGCGTCGAGCTCACCAAGCCGATCGTCGCCCGGATCGACGGCAACAACGCCGTCGAGGGCCGGCGCATCCTGACCGAGGCCAACCACCCCCTGATCGAGCTCGTCGAGACGATGGACGGGGCGGCCCGCCGCGTCGCCCAGCTCGCGGCCGGGAAGAAGAGGACACGCACCCATGGCGATCTGGCTCGACGAGAACTCCAAGATCATCGTCCAGGGCATGACGGGCTCCGAGGGCACCAAGCACACGCGGCGCATGGTCGCCTCCGGCGCGCAGGTCGTCGGCGGCGTCAACGCGAAGAAGGCCGGCGAGGACGTCGACGGCATCCCCGTGTTCGGCACCGTGGCCGACGCGATGGCGCAGACCGGCGCGAACGTCAGCGTGCTCTTCGTGCCCCCGCGCTTCACCAAGGACGCCGTGGAGGAGGCCGTCGACGCGGCCATCCCGCTGGCCGTGATCATCACCGAGGGCGTCCCGGTGCACGACACCGCGAAGTTCTTCCAGTACGCGCAGAACTCCGGGACGACGCGCCTCATCGGCCCCAACTGCCCGGGCATCATCAGCCCCGGGAAGTCCAACGCCGGCATCATCCCCGCCGACATCACGCAGGCCGGGCGCATCGGGCTGGTCTCGAAGTCCGGCACGCTGACCTACCAGATGATGTACGAGCTCCGCGACATCGGTTTCTCGACCTGCGTCGGCATCGGCGGCGACCCGATCATCGGGACGACCCACATCGACTGCCTCGCGGCCTTCCAGGACGACCCGGAGACCGACGCGATCGTGATGATCGGCGAGATCGGCGGCGACGCGGAGGAGCGGGCGGCGGCGTTCATCGCCGACAACGTGACCAAGCCGGTCGTCGGCTACGTCGCCGGCTTCACCGCCCCGGAGGGCAAGACCATGGGCCATGCCGGCGCCATCGTCTCCGGCTCCGCCGGGACCGCCGCCGCGAAGCAGGAGGCCCTGGAGGCCGTCGGTGTCAAGGTCGGCAAGACGCCGTCCGCGACCGCGGCCCTCATGCGGGAGATCATGACCGGGGCGTAGCCCCTAGGCTCGGCGGTCGTGCCGGAGACCTGGTCGACCTGGACGGTCGCGGCCGTCGTCGCCGGGGTGTTCCTGTACGGGTTCTCCAAGACCGGCATCCCGGGAGCGGGTTCGGTCGCCAGCCCCCTGCTCGCGCTCGCCATCGGCCCGACGACCGCCTCCGGGTTCGTCATGCCGCTGCTTCTCGTCGGCGACCTGTTCGCGCTCGCGCGCTACCGGCAGCACGCCGATTGGCGGCTCATCCTCCGCCTCGTGCCCGGCGTCCTCGCCGGGATCGCGCTCACGGCGGTGCTGTTCCGCGTCCTCGACGTCCACACCCTGGCCCGGCTCGTCGGCGTGCTCCTCCTCGCATCGGCGGGGCTGGAGGTGTGGCGCCGACGGCGCCCGCGCCCTCGTCCCGACGGCGAGGGACGTCACCGGGTCGCCGCCGGGTTCTTCGGGGTTCTCGCCGGGATGACCACGATGGCCGCGAACTCCGGTGGCGCCCCCATGCAGCTGTACTTACTGAATATGCGCGTCTCGATGCTGTCGTTCATGGGGACGTTCGCGTGGTTCTTCTTCCTCATCAACGCGATCAAGGTCCCGATCGTCGTCGGCCTCGGTTTCCTCGACCTCGGCACGCTCCGAGCCGACCTGCTGTTCCTCCCGGCGGTCGTCGCGGGTGCGCTGGTCGGGTACGCGACGTTCTCCCGGATCGACGAGCGCGTGTTCACGAACGCGGCGCTCGTGCTCAGCGCGCTCGCCGCGGCCTGGTTGGTCGTCCACGGCTGACCTGCGTGGGGTTCCGCAGTCCGGGCCGCGTCGACTGCGATGGTGGACTCGTGACAGCACCGACCGTTCCGCCGGAGGTCGACGAGGTCCCACCGGCCGCCTCGTCGCGGCGTCGGATCACGCTGCGCGGACTCCTCGACCGACGCCCCCGCCACCTCAGCGCCGGCCCCGCGGCCGTCGGCGCCGCCGCCGCCGCCTGGGCCGTCGCGATCGGCCTCGCCCTCGCCGTCATCCCCATGCTCGTCGCGTGGATCGCCTCGCCGACGACCGGCTTGACCTGGCAGGAGGCGCTCCGGATCGCCGGCACCGTCTGGTCGGTGGCTCAGACCGCCCCCGTGACGATCGCCGGTGTCACCTACAGCCTGACGCCCTGGGGGCTGGCGATCCTCGCGACCCTGCTCGTGGCGCACGGGGGCCGGTGGGCACTTCGCCGCTGCGAGCCGGGACGGTCCACGGTCGCCATGGTGGTCGCAGCGGCCGTCGCGTACGCGCTGATGGCGGCCGTCGTCGGATTCGTCAGCGGGAACGCCCTGGCCGACGTGAGCCCGTCTGCGGTCGCGGTCCGGGGGCTGGGCATCGCGGTGCTCGGCCTGCTGCTAGCGGCCGGACTCGAGGGTCGGCTGGGTGAGCTCGCCGTTCCAGCCTGGCTCTCGGTCGGTCTACGGGCGGGGCTCGTGGCGGTGGCCGTGGTGGTCGCTGTCGCAGCGATCGGGGTCGGGATCGTCCTCGCGATGCGTCTCGACGACGCCGCGACGATGCTGGCCAATCTCCACGCCGGCCTCGGTGGCGGGCTGGTGGTTCTGGCGCTCGGCCTGGGCTACGTCCCCGTCCTCATCTCCTGGGCGGTGTCGTACATCCTGGGCGCGGGCGTCGTGCTCGGTCCTGCTGTTACGGCGTCGCCGTTCATC
>JAFIHP010000259.1 GCA_017849335.1 Actinomycetales bacterium
ATGCCGTCCTCCAGCATGCCGTCGTCGGCGATGCCGTCGTCCGACATGTCGATGGGCGCCGCGAGCCAGGTGTTCGGCCCGGCGTGCTCAAGCGTCCCGACCGACGGCCCCGGCAGCTTCAGCGGCATGGCGACGGACCCGGTCGCGACTGCCGCGTCGAACAACCCGGCGCTGTCCACGCTGGTCACCGCGGTGAAGGCGGCCGGCCTGGTCGACTCGCTGAACAGCGCGGACGGGATCACGGTGTTCGCCCCGGTCGACGACGCGTTCGCGGCGATGGATCCGGCCACTCTCAAGAAGGCGCTCGCGGACCCGACCGGGCTGCTGACGAAGGTGCTCACGTACCACGTGGTGTCCGGCCGGCTGGCCCCCGACCAGCTGGCGGGGACGCATGACACCCTGGAGGGCAGCACGCTGAAGGTGACAGGCTCCGGCGAGGACTTCACCGTCAACGGAACCGCGAAGGTCGTCTGCGGGAACGTGCCGACGGCGAACGCCACGGTCTACCTCATCGACGGCGTCCTCCTGCCCACCTCCTGAGCCGACGGACGACCATGCCGATCGATCCCGCTCCCGTCCCCTCGCCGGGCCCTGCGCCCGGCGAGGGGACGGCGGGCCTGGCCGAGCTGCTGCGCCGGGCCAGCCGCGGGGACGAGGCCGCCTTCGCCGACCTCTACGACCGGACGAGCACCAAGGTCTACGGCCTGGCACGCCGCGTCGTCCGCGATCCGGCCCAGGCCTAGGAGGTCGCCCAGGAGACGTACCTGGCGGTCTGGCGACAGGCCGCCCGTTACGACCCGGCGCAGGGCGGCCCGCTCGCCTGGATCCTGACGATCGCCCACCGCCGCGCCGTCGACCGGGTCCGGTCGGCCGAGAGCGCCCGCGAACGCGATCTCCGCTTCGCCGCCCTCGGCGACGGATCCGACTACGACATGGTGGCCGAGACCGTGACCACATCCCTGGAGGCCGCCCGAGTGCGGCGAGCGCTCGCCTCGCTCACCGAGGTGCAGCGCGAGGCCGTCCTGCTTGCGTACTACGGCGGATACACGTACAAGGAAGTCTCCGAGCTGCTCGACGTGCCGCTCGGGACGATCAAGACCCGGATGAGGGACGGACTGATCCGGCTACGAGACGCCCTGGGGGTGGAGCGATGAACGACGAGAACGCGGACATCCACACCTTGTCCGGGGCCTACGCCCTGGACGCCCTCGAGCCGGGCGAGCGCGCGGCGTTCGAACGGCACCTGGAGGCGTGCGAGCAGTGCCGCGACGAGGTCCGGTCGTTCGGCGACGCCTTGTCAGTCGTCGTCGACGAGTCCGCGCAGGAGCCGCCCGAGCGACTGCGTGACAGCGTCCTGGCGGGCATCACCGCGGTCCGGCCGCTGCCCCCCGTGACGCACGACTCACCGGACGACGTCGTCGTCGCGCTGCGCCCGGGCCGCCGACGCGCCGTCACGGCCGCGCTGGCCGTCGCGGCGGCCGTCCTGGGGGTCGCCCTCGCCGGGACCGCGTGGCGCACGGTCACGTTGCAGGACGAGGTGTCGCGCCTGAGCGCTGCGGCCGCTGACGTCACGACCGTCCTGACCGCGCCCGATGCCCGGATCGCAACGGCCACGGCAACGACCGGTGGCCGCGGCACCATGGTGATGTCGCCCAGCTCCGGCCAGGTGGCACTGGTCACCGACGGCCTCGCGCCGGTGCCGGCGGGGAAGACGTACCAGGTGTGGTTCGTGGGTCGTGGGTCCGTCGTCCCGGCCGGGTTCGTCGACGGGGGGACGGCGGGCACCGTGCTCACCGGTCACCCCGACGACGCCGTGGCCATCGGGGTGACGGTGGAGCCCCGCGGCGGCTCGCCCGCTCCGACGAGCGACCCGTTCCTGACGATCGCGATACCGGCGGCCTGAGGACGGCCGCCGGTATCGATCAGGCGGCCGGCTTCTGGCCCTTGCCGACGGCCTCGCGGATCAGCTCGACCGTGTGGACGACGCCGTCCTTCACGGACTTGGCGGTCTCCGTGGCGCGGTCGGTCGCCTGGGCGCGCACGGCCGCGATGTCGACCTTGGGCAGGTCCACCTTCGGCATCTCGAACTTCGGGACGTCGAACTTCGGGACGTCGAACTTGGGCAGCTCGAGCTTCGACAGGTCGATCGCGGGCAGGCCGAAGCGGCCCTGCGCGGCGTCGGCCGCCTTGGCGGAGGTCACCTTCGCGGCCTGCGCCGCCTTCGCGGTGGTCTTCTTCGCGGTGTCGGTGGCCTTGACGGTGGTCTTCTTGGCCGTCTCGGTCGCCTTCGCGGTCGTCTTCTTCGCCGTCGCCGACGCCTTGGCGGAGGTCTTCTTGACCCGCGTGGTCGGGTGGTCGGGGGTGTTCTCCGTGGTCATCGTGGTTCCTCTCGGTTGGGATGGTCCGTGTCGCCGGGATCGCCGGCGTCATCGGTGTCGGCGCGGTCGGCGTGGGCTCGGTTCTCGGCCTGGAACGCGCCGTAGATCTGCAGCAGCGTCGCCCGCTGCCGCTCGGTGAGCGTCTGGTCGGCGGCGATCGCCTCCGTGACGGCTTCGTCGCCGGTGCGCTCGTGCAGGAAGCCGGCACGGACGTAGAGCGACTCCGCCGAGATCCGCAGGCCGGACGCGATCCGACCCAGGATCTCCGCGCTCGGCCGGCGCAGACCGCGCTCGACCTGGCTCAGGTACGGGTTCGAGACGTCGGCGGCCTTCGCCAGCTGGCGCAGGGACATCTCCGCCTGGTCACGCTGCTGGCGGATGAAGTCCCCCAGCCCCGTCGTGTCGATCCGCGCCATGTCCCCAGTCTGACCCAGGGTGCTTGCAAATGCAAGCGGGCTGCTAGCGGATCAGCCGGCCAGGTCGCCGCCGAACGCGGCGCGTGCGATCCCGGCGACGACGACCACGCAGCCGACGAGGCCGGCCACCGGCCACGCGAGGTCGACCGACCGCTTGCGCGGCAACGTCATCGCGGCCACGTGGGCGACGCCGTAGTAGCACAGGATGCTCGCCGCGGACAGGGCGAGCGACCACGACAGCCGGCCGGCCGACGCGACGACCGCCGCCAGCACCGCAGCGACGACGCCCGCCCGCTGGGGCACGCGGCGCACCGACGTGACGGCGAGCACGCGCGGCGCATCGCCGGCGTCGGCCATCGCGAACAGCGTGCGGCCGACGCCGGCGATCAGCGAGAGCGGCACGCCACCGGCACCCAGCACGGCGGCGACGGTGACCAGCGCCGGGAGCCCCGCGCGGCCGGTGAGGTCGGCGATGTCGTGCAGCGGCGCCGGGCCGAACTGGACGCCGTGACCGGCCAGCACCGTCACCAGCCCGCCGATCGCGCCGTACACGACGAGCACGATCGCGAACGAGGCGACGATCGCCCGCGGGATGACCCGAGCCGGGTCGCGCACCTCCTCTCCAAGGACGGTGACGCGCGCGTAGCCGGCGAACGCGACGAACAGGACGCCGGCCGCGGCGAGCAGGCCCGTCACGCCCTCCCCGCTGTCGATCCCGGCCACGTCCGTGGGCACGCTCGCTGCTCCGGCGACGACGGTGATCGCGACGACCACCAGCACGATCGCGGCGAAGACGGCGGCCACCCGCATCGACCGGACCACGCCCCGCAGGTCGACCAGCAGGAGCACCGCGATGGCGAGCCAGGCGACGACCCGCTCGTGCCCGGGCCACAGGTAGGCCCCGATCGTCAGTGCCGCCGCCGCCGCGCTCGCGCTCTTGCCCACGACGAACACGCACCCGGCGAGCACGCCCGCCGGCCGGCCGATCCGACGACGGCCGTAGGCGTAGGCGCCCCCGGACTCCGGGTGCACCATCGCCAGCCGCGCCGTCGACGCAGCATTCAGCCACGCCACGACGGCGGCCAGGAGAAGCGCCCCGAGCAGCCAGCGTCCCGACAGCGCCAGCGCCGGCGTCCACACGGCGAAGACCCCGGTGCCGAGCATCGCGGCCAGGCCGACCACCGTCGCGCCCCGCAGGCCGAGTGCCCGATGGAGCCGGCTCGGTGGCTGCGCAGTCGGCACCCGCGCACGCTAGCCGGGTCCGTCGCACCCCGCCTGTCGGCGCCTGGTTCGATCGTGACGTGGACCCGACGACGCGGCTCGTGACGGCGGATGACGCCGCGGAACTCGCGCGCCTGCAGCGCGAGCACCGCGACTTCCTGGCACCGTGGGAGCCGCTGCGGCCGGAGGAGTACTTCACCGCCGAGGGCCAGCGCATCCAGATCGCCGCGAACCTCGAGCGGCACGCCCGCGGCGAGTGCGAGCCGCGGGTCGTCCTGGACGAGCGCGGCGCCGTCGTCGGGCAGGTCACGCTGCACGCGATCGTCCGCGGGGCGCTCCAGTCGTCGACGCTGGGCTACTGGCTGTCGCCGACCGTCGGGGGACGCGGGCTCGCCACCCGGGCGGTCGCCGACGTCGTGCGGCTGGCGTTCGACGACCTCGGCCTGCACCGCCTGGAGGCCGGGACGCTGATCCACAATGTCCGGTCGCAACGGGTGCTCGAGAAGAACGGGTTCGTGCGGTTCGGCCTGGCGCCGCGGCTGCTGCGCATCGCCGGGCAGTGGCAGGACCACGTGCTCTTCCAGCTCCTCAACGACGACTGGCGCGAGCCGGCCTGACAGGCTGCGGGCATGCGAGCAGTGGTGCAGCGCTGTCGAGGCGCGCAGGTCGTCGTCGACGGCACGGCGGTCGGCGGCTTCGAGGGGCCGGGGCTGACGGTCCTCGTCGGGGTGACCCACGCCGACACCGCGGCGACGAGCGCCCGCCTCGCCGACAAGGCCTACGACCTGCGGATCTTCGGCCCCGAGCACGACGCGTCCGGCCGGACGAGCGCGCGGGAGGTGTCCGCGGCGGACCTGGGCCTGCCCGTCCTGGTCGTCAGCCAGTTCACGCTCTACGCCGACACGAGGAAGGGCCGTCGGCCGACGTGGGACGCCGCCGCGCCGGGGCCGGTGGCCGAGCCGCTGGTCGACGCGGTCGTCGCACGGCTGCGCGAGCGAGGGGCCGCGGTGTCGACCGGCGTCTTCGGGGCCGACATGCAGGTGAGCCTCGTCAACGACGGGCCGATGACGATCGTCCTCGACCTCCCCTGACCCGCCGCACCCCCCGGTGTTGAGGTTGGTGACGGTTCGTGGCGACTCGAACCGCCACCAACCTCAACACCCGCGGGACGGGGTCAGGGAGCGACGACGACCTGCTGCGTCGCGGGCACCTCGCCGGTGTCGGCACGCACGCGCAGGGGCGCGTCCGCCGGTGTCGACCGCTTGACGACCGCGGTCGCGATGGGACCGAGCTCGTGGTGCCAGGCCGGCGTCGCGACCCAGCCCACCGCGCGCCCGTCGAGCTCGACCGCGTCGCCGTGCGCCGGGAGGGTCCCGTCGGAGCCGTCCAGGTGCAGCAGCACGAGTCGACGCGGCGGGTGCCCGAGGTTGTGCACGCGTGCCACGGCCTCCTGGCCCCGGTAGCAGCCCTTCGCCAGGTGCACGCCCGGACCGATCCAGCCCACCTCGTGCGGCAGCGTGCGGTGGTCGGTCTCGCGCCCCAGCCGCGGGACAGCCGCCGCCGCGCGCAGCGCTTCCCGCGCCCACGTCCCCGCCGGCTCAGCCTGGGCCAACCGGCCGGCGAGCTCCGAGCGGGGCACCACGACCTCCCGGCCCGGGAACGCAGCCGGACGCTCGGGCACGTAACGACCCGCGTCGCCGCCGCGGTCACTGCCCGCGTCGACGAGCCCCGTCCCGGCGAAGTCCGGCGGCACGAGCCACGTCGGATACCCCTCGACGCGCTCGGTCGACGGCTCCCAGACGACGGCCAGGTCGTCCGAGCGGTCCGCGACCTCGACCCGGAGCATGAACTGCATGGACCGCAGGTAGTCCACGAGCGCCGTGGCCGTCCCCGGCTCGACGACGAGCCAGGTCGTCTCGCCGTCGTCGACGGCGTGCAGCTCGTGCTCGACGTGCCCGTGCGGGCTGAGGATCAGCGCGAGCGCGCTGCCTGCGGGCGCGAGCTGGGCCAGGTGCTGGGTTGTCAGGTCGTGCAGCCAGCGCAGCCGGTCCGGGCCGGTGACGCTGACGACGCCCCGGTTCGACAGGTCGACCCGGGCCGAGCCGTCCGCGAGGGCACGCTGCTCGCGCAGGGGGTCGCCGAAGTGCCACGGGACGCCGGGATCGGGGCTGCCGTCGGGCGGCGCGACCGCCGCGGGGATGCTCACGCTTTGTTCAACCGCGGACGGTGTCCGCGTTGTTCCCCGCGCCGTCCGCGAGGCACGCCCGGCACCGGCCGTGGACCGAGACGTGCGCGATGTCGGTCCGGAAGCCGTAGTCCAGGTACAGGGCGTCGACGAACGGGTTGGCCACTCCCGCGGGCACGCTCGTCACGTCGCCGCAGGCGTCGCAGACGAGGTGGATGTGCGGATGCTCGTCGACCGCGTGGTACGTCGGCGCTCCATGCCCGATATGCGCGTGCGTGACGAGCCCGACCGACTCCAGCACCTCGAGCGTGCGGTAGATCGTCGAGAGGTTCACCCCGCTGGCGTGCCGTTGGACCTCGGCGAGGATCTCCTCCGGCGTCCCGTGCCGCAGGACCTCCACCGCCTCGAGGACCAGCTGGCGCTGCGGCGTGACGCGGTAGCCGTGCTCGCGCAGCGCCGACTCCCAGCCGCCGCTCGCCGGGCTCACGACTCGCCCGCCCCCACGGGTAGCAGCCGGGCCGCGAGGTGGTTGCCCATCGGGTGCCCGACGGCCACCATGTCGAACGTCCACAGCAGGGCGCCGTCGACGAGGCCGTACAGGCGCTCGCCGCTGGAGTAGTCCTTCGCCGACTCGGTCCGCGCGACGACGTCGGTGCGCAGCGTGGCCCGCGCCCCCAGGATGCGGGCGTCGACGATCGACGTGACCTCCTGCGATCCGACCCACACCTCGGCGTAGCCGGTCGGGTGGGCGAGCACCACCTCGATCGCATTGTCGGGTCGCGGACGCCAGTAGCCGGTCTCGGACGCCAGCGGCCGGACCCGGTTTCCGGCGTCGTCGAGCAGCCAGCTGCGGGAGTGGTACGACAGGAACGGCCGGCCGTCGGTCGCGAAGACGACCTCCTGGCCGAACCGGAAGTCCTCGATCGTCGGGTACTGCCCGGTGCCGACGCCGACCCACGTGCCGATCAGCCAGGACAGCGGTCGGAGGGCCTCGGGCACCTCGACGCCCGAGCCGTCCGGAGCGAGCACCTAGCCCTGGCCCTTGATCAACCGGTACACGACGTAGATCCCGAACCAGCCCGCCGCGAGAGTCGCCGCGACCAGGAGCCCGGAGTAGAACACCTCAACCATGCCCGCAGCCTAGCCCGCCCCTCGACGTGACCGGCGCCCTAGATCTCGAAGTCGGCCGGACCGATGAGCTCGCCGAGGGCGGCGATCACGTCCGCCTTGCGCGGCTGGCCGCTGGCCTGCTTGCGCACGACTCCCGCGGCGTCCACGAAGAGCACCGTCGGGGTGCGCCGCACGTCCAGCTCCCGGACGAGGTCCAGGTGGTGCTCTGCGTCGATCTCGACGTGGGCGACGCCCGGCACCACGACCGCAACCTCCTCCAGGATCCGCCGGGTCGCCCGGCAGGGCTGGCAGAAGGCGGAGGAGAACTGCACCATCGTGACGCGCTCGCCCGTCCGCCCCGTGAGCGCCTCGCCCAGGAGCCCGCCCGGGACGCCCGCGGGCTCCGCGACGATGTCGGCGGGCGGCTCGCCGGGCTGGGCCATCTCCACCCCGGGCACCGAGGCGCTCGCGCGGGTGTCCACGACGCGGCCGGACGTCCGTCGCCACCACAGCCCGAACGCCGTCGCCGCGACGAGCGCGACGACGAGAACCACGACACCGGTCATGTCGGCTGCGAACCGTCCGCCGGGAGCACGCATTCCCGCACCCACCGCCCGATCCGATCGACGAGCTCCGGCGTCGCCGCCCCCTCTGCGTGCCCGAAGCCCTCCTCGATCCACAGATCCGAGCGC
>JAFIHP010000031.1 GCA_017849335.1 Actinomycetales bacterium
GACGAGAACGCGGCCTTGCGCGCCGGGCACCAAGATCGCCGACGAGCACGCCTGGCCTTTCGGGGATCTAGTCAGGTGGGCGACGCTCCGCCGGATGTGGTCGATGTGGTCGGACTCTCCGCTGACATCGATCGAGGCCCTACCCGCGGGCCACAGGTCGACCGCGTTCTCGGTGCGCGACGCCGCGTCGGCGATCGATGAGGCGATTTCCGCGGCCGCCCGATCCCGCCGATCGGCGGTCTGGGCGTCGTACGCCACGTCGAGACGGATGTAGCGCAGGTAGGAAGCAGACGGGTCCCACGAGACGACAGCGGGGCACGTGATCTGGATGCCGCGTCCGAGGCGATCGAAGGCAGGCGCAAGGTCCTCCGCCAGGTGAGCCGGCACGTATCCCACGTGCTCGCCGCACAACCAGACCATGATCGCGTTCGAGTCGTAGCGGTTCGACGGCTCACGAACGAGCTGAGCGATCGTCGTGTCTCTGCCGTTCCGGGAGGGGAGCTTCGCGAGCATCCGTGAGACGGCGTCCGGCCGGTAGTTCATGCCGACGACGCCAAGCTCGAAGTCGCCGTCGCCCTTGTAGGCCAGGCTTGTCATGCGATTCCGTTGGTAGGTCGCGACGTACTCGCGCGTCTCTGATACCTGAGTGGCCGTGGGCGTCGACTGTGCCGACGCCGGCTTGGACTTGAACAGATCGAACAGACCCACGATTTCCCCCTTGGTGGGGATGACTCCCCCTGAGGCAGAACTCTGCCCGAGGTCGCGTCGTCATGTCGCGGGATGACGTTCCGACGGACTCGCTGATTCCGACCTGGAACCATCGGCGGCATGAATGCGCCAGCGCTCACAGGGCGACAAGTGGCCCTTGGCACAGAGCGCGAGGAACAGGGGCCGGGTAGCGGCCGTCCGCGGGCCGGCCACACACGTCGCACCAAGCATCTCGGTGCACCTCACTGATCGGTACGCAGAAGCGCCGCGATGACGAGTCCCACGACGGCCTCGAAGCGGTCGCCGGCACGGTCCGCGTCTCGTTCGCCCGCGACGAGAGCCTGGGACAGATGTGGGTGCGTGTCGGGACTCGTGCCGGCGCGAAGGTACGACGTCAACGCCCCCTGCCACGCAGGCGAGAGTCGGCCGGACCCAGGCTTCGCCTCGTCGAGGGCCAACACACGCACAATGCCGGCGACGATGCCGACGGCCTCGAGTCTCTGCCGAGATGTGAGGGTGGTGTCGGCAAGCGTTCCAAGCGCTCGGTCGAGGTAGGTCATCGCGTTCGGGCCCAGCACCGGGTCGGTGGACGCGGTGGCGAGCAACCACGGGTGACGCGCGTAGATCGCTCGACCTTGAACGGCAAGGCGCATCAGCCCATCGGCTCCCGATCCGGGCGACGTGCCGGCGTAGTCGAACTCCCCGATCACTCGGTCAGTCATCAGCTCCAGAACCTGCTCGCGCGAGTCGACGATGCGATACAGCGACGCTCAGGCCGTGCCGAGCCGTGCAGCGATTGACCGCATGGTGACAGCTTCGAGCCCTCCAGCATCCGCGAGGCTGACACCCGCCTCGGCGACGTCGTCGCGGGTCCACTGAGAGGCCGGGCCACGGGATCCACGCTGCAGCCGGAGCCACACGCTCGGTGCAGGTACTCCCCCGTCGCTGCGCTTGTGTGCCACTCCGGTAGTCTACTGCGAACACTGTTAGCAGTTAAGGAGACGTGCCGTGTCGACAGCGAACTCGGGCGCATGGTCACCAACCACATTCGCCCACAACGGAACGGTCGCCATCGCCTTCGACCGACTCGTCGCATCGAGCGGCGATCCCCTGCTGCTCGTCATGGGTCTGGGTACGTCCCGCTTCTGGTGGCCCCTGGGGCTGTGCGAGACGTTCGCCGGCCAGGGCTTTGAGGTCGTTCGCTATGACCAGCGGGACGCGGGCGAGTCCACCCGCATGCCGGACACGTCCTCGTCCAACCCGTTTGCCGCCCTCGCCGGGCGCAAGAGCCAGAGTTACACAGCCGAGGACATGACCGACGACGCCGTGGCCGTGATGGACGTCCTGGGATGGGAACGTGCCCACGTCTTCGGCCATTCGATGGGTGGCACGCTCGCCCAGCGCATCGCCCTGCGTCACCCTGACCGGGTCTTGTCGATCGTGTCGTCCGCGGCAGTTCCTAGCGATGCATCCGGCGTCTCGGTGTTCCGCTACCTGCGCTTCGGACTCCTCGCGAGGCTCGCCCGCGCGAAGTTCCCCGAGGGCCGCGAAGGCGACATCGAGGCGAATCTGGCCGTGGCCCGCGGGGTGGCCAGCCGCACCTATCCGTTCGACGAGGACGAGGCCCGGGAGTGGATCGAGCGGCAGGTCGATACGGGCCCCCGGGACACCAAGGCCCAGAGTCGTCAGATCGGCGCGAAGTGGCATGGCCCCAAGCTGCGATCGATGAAGGCACCGGCTCTGGTCCTCGCCGGCGATGAGGACCCAATCGTGAAGGTCAAGGCCGGCCAGGACACCGCCAAGCACATCCCTGACGCACGCTTCACGGTCCTTCACGGCGCCGGCCACGACCTTCCCAAGGCCCTGTGGCCACAGATCAGCGCCGCAACCCGTGCGAACGCGGACCGGGCCCAGCCAGCGTAGTCACCGCACCGGCGCCCGAGGCGCCGTCACGCCGACAGGACAGGATCCAGTTCGACGACGGAGCCGGGGGCGTCGGCGAGGGCCTCGCGAGCCCACTGCGCGACCTGGTCCTCCTGCGTGAACAGCACGACCTGCCGCTCGGCGGAGACGGCGAGGAGCAGCTCCAGGATCGCCTGCGTCCGCTGCCGGTCGGCGTGGACGGTGACGTCGTCCAGCAGCAGCGGGCAGGTGTCGTGCCCGGCCGTGAGGTGCTCGACGAGCGCCAGCCGCAGCAGCAGGTAGACCTGCTCGGCCGTGCCGAACGACAGCAGCTCGGCCTCGCGCCACGGACCGCCGCGGGCGCGCACGCGCACGGTGAGCGAGCGCGGGTCGACCGTCGCATCGACGTAGCGGCCCCGCGTCACGACCGGCAGCCAGCGATTCAGTGACGCCTGCAGCCGGGGCGCGATGTCGCGATGGACGCGGTCCTGGGCCGCCGCCATGAACGCCGACGTCTGGACGAGCACCGCGCGCAGCTGCTCGACGCGCTCCCTCTCCATGCGCGCGGAGGCGAACTGCTCCTCCCGCTCGGCGACGTCCGGCAGGTCGGCGGCCAGCTGACGCAGCGCACCCTCCTCCGACGCGAGGAGCTCCCCCACCTCGCGGCACCGACGATCGAGGTGGGCGATGACCTCGTCGTCGACGTCGTCCTCGTCGGCCACGTCGTCGGAGGAAAGCCCGACCGCGGCTGCCCGAGCGACCGCCCGGGCAGCCTCCGCGCGTCGGCGCACGCCGTCGACGCCGTCGTGACCGACGAGCCGGTCAAGCTCCGCCCACCGCGCGAGCGTCTCCCGCCGACCGCGCGCCGCCGCCTCCTGCCCGCCGAGCCATTCCTCGAGAGCGCGCCCCACCTCGTCCGATCCGACACCCGCGACGTCGAGCCCGACCTCGGCTCCCGCCGCGCGCAGGCCGTCCTCGGCGAGCATCACGGCCCGCCGTGCGGACTCTGCTTCGCGCGCCTGCGCGTCCTGGCACATCACCTGGTACGCGCGGTACTGCTGCTCGACACCGGCCGAGCCATCGACCGGCGGCACTCCGTGCGCCGCCAGCGCGTCGCGAAGCATGCCGCCAGCGCTCTCAGCGTCGCGTGCAGCCGCAGCCCGCAGAGCGCCCCGGGAGTCGGCCGCAGCGCCGACGCCGGACCGCCGCCACAGCGCGGCGACCAGGCCGCTGACGGCAACGACCACGCCCACGGCACCGACAACCGGCTGTGCGGCGAGCAGCCCTGCTGCCGCCAATGCCGCGCCCGCCGCGACAGCCGCCCACGGCCATCGCGCCCGTGGGATTCGGGTCGGCGTCTGCGGCTCCGCGCCCAGCGCCTCCAGCCGCTCGACCGCGTGGCGGTATCCGCCGTAGGCGACAGCAACGTCGACATCGCGCACCGAGGGCTGCTCCGAGCTCGCCGACGGGACGCTCGGACGACTCGACCACGCGGCGAGGGCCGCGCTCACGGCGACGATCGCGCCCTGGACGCTGCCGTCGTCGGCCGGTCGCTCCGGACCGAGGGCTGCGGCCAGCGCCTCCGCCTGCACTGCGAGGTCGTCGAGTCGCGCGGCTTCGGCTGCCGCCCGGGACGCCCGTGCCCGCCTCAACCGCTCCCGGAGCTCGTCCCGCTCGGCCCGGCGTCGCTCGACCTCATTCGCGCGGCGGTCGAATACCGCGCGCTCGGACGTCGCGTGGTCGAGGGCCGCGCGCGCCTCCTCCTCTGCCCGGAGGGCTCGCCGCCACGGCCGGACCGAGTTGGCTCGCTCGGTGCCGACCTGCTCCTGCCGGAACCGCTCGATCCGGGACAGCGCCTGTGCCGCGGACTCGTCGCGGGCACCCGTCGCCGCCGCCTGCCCGAGCAGCTCCCCCAGGTCGGCTCCGGCGTCGCGGACCCGCAGCAGCTCGGCCTGCCGGATGCATGCCGTGGCCTCGAACGCGCGCCGGTCCAGCCCCAGCCATCGCGACGCGTCCGGCGCCCCGTCGTGCATCACCTCGCTCGACACGTCCCGACCCAGCCCGACGTCGATCGCGTGGCAGTCGACCCGGTCGTCGAGCTCCTGGGTCAGGTCGATGACCCGGCCGTCGTCCAGCACCACCCGGGCGCCGACCCGCCACGGGCCACCGGACCACGGCTGATGCCGCCGTCGGAACACCCGGTCGCGTTCCTGCAGTCCCTGTCCACGGCGCAGCCCGCACAATGCCGCGTACGTCGCGGCATGCCAGGACGACTTCGCGGACTCGTTGCCTCCGACCACGACGGTCAGCCCCGGCCGGAGGGCCAGCGTCTGGTCCTGGAGCGGACCGAAGCCCGTCACGGACACCTGCTCGATCCGCATCACAGCACCGCGAGGTCGTCACGGCCGTCGAGAGCGCGCAGACCCGTCGTCAGGATGCGTCGCCGGAGCACGGGATCCGCCACCGCCGCAACCACATCGCGGACGAACTCCCCGCGAACCGTCTGCTCCCCGGCGAGCGCGTCGACGTCGTACGCCTCATGCACGCCGTCCGTGCGGACGACCAGCCCGTCGAGCCCCGGAAGCATCGACCGCCATGACCCGGGATCGAGGTCGATCCCCGGGTCGAGGTCGCCGCGCACGCGCAGCCGCGAGACTCCCCGACACCCGCCGAGCAGCTCGACCACCGCCGCCCGAATCGCGCCGGAGTGGCCTAGGCCCGTGACGTCGAGATCGACGTCGACGACGTCGGTCCGGGCGATGACGTGGCGCGTGGTCCGCACGCCGCCCGCGGCATCGACGTCGACGACCAGAGCCCCGCGCTGCCCCGTCTCGCCGAACGACAGCGGCTCCGGGTTCCCGGGGTATGCGTGGAAGGAGCCGTCGGACGGGGTGTGCAGGTGCCCGACCAAGGCGAAGTGCAGCCCGGCTGCCGGTACCTGCGCCGCGGTGAATGGGGCATGCGGCACCTTCGACGCGTCCTCCGCTGACATCGCCGACCGCTCGGAGCCGTGGAACAGCCCGATGTGGACGCCACCGCGGTCCACGGCGAACCCGTCGAGGACGCTGCGGGTACCAGCTGGCGCGAGGTGCGCGGCACCCCAGACGGTCAGTCCGTCGGCCAGCGGGAACGGGAGCAGGCGGTCCTCGCGGAACACCGTGACGTTGGCCGGCCACGACGTGCGGTGGTAGATGCTC
>JAFIHP010000260.1 GCA_017849335.1 Actinomycetales bacterium
AGTGCCCACGGCGCGTGCACCTGGGCGCCGTACGGGGAGTGGATGACGACCCGCCAGTCGCCGAGTTCGTCGCGGAACCGCTCGACGACGATCGTGGTGTCGGTCGGGACGTGTCCGGTCGCGGCCCGCTGCTCGGCGACGTAGGCGACGAGGTTCGCCGCGGCGCGGTCGTCGAGCCCGATTCCGACGAGCGAGGTGAGCGGATCGCGCGCGCTGTCGACGGTGCGGACGAACGCGCCGACGGCCGCCCCGAGCTCGGCGGGTCGGCCGATCGAGTCGCCGTGCCAGAACGGCAGGCGACCCGGCTGGCCGGGCGCGGGCGTCACGAGCACGCGGTCGTGGGTGATCTCCTCGATGCGCCAGCTGGAGGCGCCCAGGGCGATCACGTCGCCGACCCGGGACTCGTAGACCATCTCCTCGTCGAGCTCACCCACACGCCGGCCCTCGCCGTCTCCGAGGAGGAAGACGGTGAACAGCCCTCGATCGGGGATCGTGCCGCCGCTGGTGACGGCCAGGCGCTTCGCGCCCGGACGGCCGGTGAGGACGCCGGTGTCGCGGTCCCAGACCAGCCGTGGGCGCAGCTCGGCGAACTCGTCCGAGGGGTAGCGGCCCGAGAGCATGTCGAGCACGGACTCCAGGACCGCGTCGGTCAGGTGGGCGAAGGGGGCCGTGCGTCGCGCCAGGGTTAGGAGGTCGTCGACGGTCCAGTCGTCGACGGCGACCGCGGCCACGATCTGCTGGGCGAGGACGTCCAACGGCGTGCGGGGCACCCGCAGCTGCTCGATCCGACCTTCGCGCATGCGCTCGGTGACGACGGCGGCGGTGACGAGATCGCCACGGTACTTCGGGAAGACGATGCCCTGGCTGACCGCGCCCACCTGGTGGCCGGCCCGCCCGACGCGCTGGAGGCCGCTGGCGACGCTGGGAGGCGTCTCGACCTGGACGACGAGGTCGACCGCCCCCATGTCGATGCCGAGCTCCAGGCTGCTCGTCGCGACGACGGCAGGCAGTCGGCCGGCCTTGAGGTCGTCCTCGATGAGGGCCCGCTGCTCCTTGCTCACCGAGCCGTGGTGGGCGCGGGCGACCGGCGCCGTGCCTGCCTCGCCGCGCTCGGCCGCGCGGTCGGCGGCGATCTGGTTGATGCTGGCGGTGATCCGCTCGGCCAGTCCGCGACTGTTGGCGAAGACGAGCGTGGTGCGGTGGGTCTCGATGAGGTCGACGAGCTGCTCGTTGACGTGGGGCCAGATCGACTGCCGCGGTACGGGGTCGGTCGGATCCCCCGACGGCGCTGGCGTCAGTCCGATCTGCCCGAGGTCGTCGACGGGCACGCGGATCTGCAGGTCCCACTGCTTGTCGATCGGCGGGGCGACGACGCGCGCGGGGGTTCCGTGCCGCACGAAGTCCGCGACGACCTCCACCGGGGACACGGTCGCCGACAGGGCGATCCGCTGGGCGGGCCGGTCCAGGAGCAGGTCGAGCCGCTCCAGCGACAGCGCGAGGTGCGCGCCGCGCTTGGTGCCGGCGACGGCGTGCACCTCGTCGAGGATCACCGTGTCGACTCCGCGCAGCGCCTCGCGCGCGTCCGAGGTCAGCAGGAGGAACAACGACTCGGGCGTCGTGATCCAGATGTCCGGCGGTCGCCGCGACTGCCGGGCGCGTTCTGCTGGCGGCGTGTCCCCGGTGCGCAGCCCGACCGTGAGATCGGGCGTGGAGAGCCCGGCACGGTCCCGCTCGCGCGAGACGCCGACGAGCGGGCTGCGCAGGTTCCGCTCGACGTCGACCGCGAGCGCCTTCATGGGGGAGACGTACAGGACACGGCAGCGGCGGCGGGGGTCGTCCGGCAGCGGCTCGGTGACCAGTCGGTCGATGGCGTGCAGGAAGGCGGCGAGTGTCTTCCCGCTGCCGGTCGGGGCGACGACCAGCGTGTCCTCGCCGCGAGCGATCGCCTCCCAGGCGCCGAGCTGCGCGGGGGTGGGAGAGGCGAAGGCGCCCGCGAGCCAGGCGCGCGTCGGCTCCGACAGCGGGACGGTGCCCGCGTCGAGCCCCACCGACGACGCCATGCCCCCATCCCACACCACCGCCCCGACACCCCCCACACCGCCGACACGACTCAGGTGGTTGCTCACCGACCGTCAGATCGGGATGAATCGGACACCGACCAACCGTCTGGGTCGCGTCGGCGGTTGGTCAGGCTGGTGGGGTGTCCACCCACTCGACGAGTTGCCAGACGATCCCGTTCGGGTCCTGGACCTGGCAGTAGCGCTCGCCCCACGGCTCGGTCTCGGGTGCCGTGACCACCGCTGCTCCTGCCGCGGCGAGCCGGGCGAACTCGTCGTCCAGACGGTCGACGACGAGCGCGACGAGCATCCCCTCGCCTGCCGCGCCGGCGATCGATGCGGGCCGGAACGTCGGCAGTCCGGTCCGCAGGAAGATGACGTTGAGCGCGAGGTCGGGATGGGCCATCGAGACGAACCCGTCCGCGGACATCTGCTCGGTGAAGCCGAAGCTCTCCGCGGCGAAGCGCGCGGATGCCTCCACATCGGCGACGTTCAGGGACAGGGCGGCGGACGTGATCTTCATGGCTTGCCTCCGAATAAACAATATACGGCGTATAGAGTAAAGCCATCGGTAGCGTTGGTCAACCGGCCGATCGGAGGTGACCGCGTGGCCCGAGACCTGCTCGACCTGCTGTGGCACGACCACGCGTCCGCGCCGACGCGGGGAGCACGCGGGCCGCGTCCCCGGGTGTCGACGAGTCGTGCAGTCCGGGCCGCGGTCGAGCTCGCCGACGCGGAGGGGATCCACGGGGTGACGGCCCGGCGCCTCGCGGCCGACCTCGGGGTCTCGCCGATGTCGATCTACACCTACGTGGGATCGCAGGACGACCTGCACGTGCTGATGGCGGACGCCGTGAACGGAGCGATGCCGCGACCGGCGTTCGGCCGGCGCCGCCTGGCGGCGCGCCTGCGGGTCGTCGCGGAGGCGAATCTCGCGCTCCACGTCGATCACCCGTGGCTGATCGACGTCGCGGACCAGCGCGTTTCCCTGGGTCCGGGGACGATCGCCAAGTACGACCATGAGCTGGCCGCCTTCGACGGGACCGGTCTGGGGGACGTCGAAGCGGATGCCGCACTCACCTTCGTCCTGGACTTCGCCCGCGCCGCGGCGTGGACGCGGCGGGCGGACGAACGGGCCGCCGGGCTGGCCGACGAGTGGGCGCAGTGGGCCCCCCGTCTGGAGGCCTACCTCGGCGACGATCACCCGCGGGCGCGGCGCGTGGGGGCGGCAGCCGGCGAGGCCATGGACGCGGCGTACAGCCCGGATCATGCGTGGACGTTCGGGCTGGACCGTGTCGTCGCCGCGATCGAGGACCTTGTCCGGTCCTCGGTACCTCGTCCGCGTTGAGGTTCGGAGCGATTGACGGCCCGGGACACCCTCGGAACCTCAACACGGACGGGGGGAGAAGCGGCGCGGGCCGACGCGCGCTGATGCCGGTGCGGCAGACTGCCCCGGTGCGGCTGACGGACTTCTGGGAGCGGATGGAGATCGTGCTCGGGCCGGCCTACGCGAGCTCGTGGGCGCACGACGTCGTGCTCTCGAGCCTGGGATACACGGTCGACGACGCGATCGCCGCCGGGATCGACACCAAGGACGTGTGGCGCGCGGTGTGCGCGCAGATCGACGTCCCGGCGACGCTGCGATGAGCCGTCAGCCGACGGCCGAGCCGTCTGCCGGCATGCGGTTCGTGACCGTCGTGACCTACGGGCGCACCGGCAGCACCGCGCTCCAGTCCGCCCTCAACGCCCTGCCGGGTGTCGTCGTCCGCGGGGAGAACTACGAGGCGCTGCGCGGACTGCATCGCTACGCGCAGTCGATCGCGGAGACCGCAGACCGCCACCATGCGGGCCGTCCGGACCATCCGTGGTACGGCTCAGCCCGGCTCGATCCGGTCGAGGTTCTCACCGACCTGCGCGCGCACGTCGTGCGCACGGTGCTGCGCCCGCGCAAGGACACCCGGTGGCTCGGCTTCAAGGAGGTCCGCTACACGCCGGGCCATTTCGCGAGCTACGACGACCTGCTCGACTACCTGCTGTTCCTGGGCAAGCTCCTGCCCGGGCTGGTCTATGTGCTCAACGTGCGCGAGGCCGGTGCGGCGGCCCGTAGCGGCTGGTGGCCCGACGACCCGGCCGCGATCGCGACGCTGGAGACGTCGCGTCGGTGGCTCGCCGACGCCGACGCCGACCTGAGCCGCATGCTCGGCCCCGGCCGCTCCGCGCTGCTGGACTACGAGGACTGGGCGGTCCGGCCCGCATCGGTCCTGGAGGCGTTCGCCCGGCTGGGCCTGCCGCGGGACGACGACGCCGTGCTCGATGCGCTCGGCACGCGGCTCGAGCACGGCCCGCACGCCGGCCGCAGCGCGTGACGGCGGCCGTCGGGTCCGAGCCGTTCGACGTCGATGCGGCTCAGCGCCGGATCCTGGGCACGCTGTCGGTATCGCAGGTGTTCAGCGCCGCCGCCACCGCGGGCGCCGTCCCCGCCGGCTCGCTCATCGCGGCCTCGATCGTGGACAGCGAGGCCGTCGCCGGCCTGGCCCAGACCTCGGGCGTGCTGGGCGCCGCGGTGCTGGCGCTGCCGCTGGCCCGGACCGCGCTGACCCGGGGGCGACGGCTGTCGCTGTCGCTCGGCTACGGCATCGGCGCGGTCGGTGCGGTCCTGGTCGTCATCACGGCGACCATGCGGCTGCTGCCCGGCCTGCTGGTGGGCTGCTTCCTCGTCGGTGGCGCGACGGCGGCGGGACTGCAGGCGCGCTACGCGGCGACGGACCTCGCAGCCGAGCAGCACCGCGCTCGGTCCTTGTCGTGGGTCGTGTGGGCCGGCACGATCGGGGCGGTCCTCGGACCCAACCTGCTGAACGCCTCGGGGGAGCTGGGCCAGGACCTCGGCCTGCCGCAGCTCACTGGTCCCTACGTCGTCGCGGCCGGCTGCCTGGCCGTCGCCGTGTCCGCCCTCGTCCTGTTCCTGCGACCGGATCCCTACCTCGCGAGCCTCGCGCTGCGACGGGCGGCGGGGGAGCGCGTCGTACGACCGCGGCTGCGCGACGGTCTGGAGCATCTGCGCGGGCGCCCACGAGCGGTCCTCGGCATCGCCACGATCGCCGTCGGCCACCTGGTGATGGTCGCCGTCATGGTCATGACGCCGGTCCACATGGCCCATGTCGACGTGTCACTGCAGCTCATCGGGCTCGTCATCAGCGTGCACGTCGCGGGCATGTTCGCGTTCTCTCCCGTCGTCGGGTGGGCGGTCGACCGGTTCGGCCGGATCCCGGTCGCGTCCGCCGGTGTCGTGGTGCTCGTCGCCGCGTGCGTCGTGTCCGGCCTCGCGCCGGCAGGGTCGGTGACCATCCTGGGCGTCGGCCTGTTCCTGCTCGGCCTCGGGTGGTCGTGCACGCTGATCGCCGGGTCGACGATCGTCACCGACGAGACCGCAGCGGCCGAGAGACCGGCGGTGCAGGGCCTGTCCGACCTGACCATGAACGTCGCCGGCGCGCTGGGAGGCGTCGTCGCCGGAGTGGTCGTCGCGGTGGCGTCGTACGGCGCTCTGTGCGCGGTCGCCCTGGTCCCGCTGGCCGGGCTGGCCGTCGCCATGGCGTTCCCGCGATGGCGGTCCCTGACGTCGGCGGACTAGCCCCCGACCGACTCCACCGGCGTCGCGGTCGGGAGGCCGAGGTATCCGCCCAGGAGGCGCCGCAGGCGGGCGAGGACGACCTCGCGCAGGTGACCGGCCGCACCGGGGTCGGCGCGCAGGTCGCGTGTCGCCTGCATGATCAGGGAGTCCACGTGCTCGGCCACGGCGGCCGGCTCCGGGTCGCCGAGGTCCGACAGGGCCTCCTGCAGCGGGACCTGCAGGCGGGCGTGGAACTCGCGCATCGGAGCTCGCAGGACCGTCGGGTCGACGACGCGGGCGAGGGCGAGGGCCACCGCCTGCTCGGCCCCGGCGAACAGGTCGACGTTCGCCTCGACGTAGGCCCACACGCGCTCACCGGGTGTCGTGGCTCGGGCGACGCGCTCGGAGACCTGGGCGGCCCAGGTCGGGAAGACGTCGGCGACGACGGCCGTCAGGAGCTCGTCGACGGACGAGAAGTACTGGTAGACGCTCGTGCGCGCCAGCCCGGCACGCGAGGCGACGAGCCCGACCGGCGGTGCCTCCCCGGTCTCGGCGAGCAGGGTCCGGGCAGCGTCGAGCAGGGCGCGACGGCGCTCGGCGTGGTGCTCGGCCATGGTGGCGGCGCTGATGCGGGGCATGGTGGTGTCCGCATTATGCCCCGGCCGGCGTCAGGCGGCCGTCCACCATCTCCAGCACCCGGTCGCAGTGGTGCAG
The DNA here is from genome assembly GCA_017849335.1 of Actinomycetales bacterium. GTDB lineage: Bacteria > Actinomycetota > Actinomycetes > S36-B12 > S36-B12 > UBA10649. The sequence goes on from JAFIHP010000260.1 coordinate 6,379, forward strand.
GACGTCGCGGTCGTGCGTCACCATCACCGTGCCCACGCCGTTGTCGTGGGCCTCGCGCTGCAGGAGGGCCACGACCTCCTGGCTGCGCTGCCGGTCGAGCGCCGCGGTCGGCTCGTCGACGAGCAGGAGGGTGGGCCGGCCCACCAGTGCGCGGGCGATACCGACCCGCTGACGTTCCCCGCCGGACAGCTGGTGGGGTCGGCGGTGGGCCTTCTGCTCCATGCCTACTTCGCGCAGGAGCTCGACGGGATCGCGCGGATCGGCCACGCCGCCGAACGTGAGGGGGAGGCGCACCTGGTCGACGCACGTGAGGGCCGGCACGAGGTTGCCGCTCTGGAAGACGAAACCGATGCGCTCACGGCGGATGCGGCTGCGGGTCCGCGCCGTCGCGGCCGTCAGCTCCTGGTCGTCGACGCGGACGACGCCCGAGTCCGGCTGGACGAGCGCGCCGGCTACCGCGAGCAGGCTGGACTTCCCCGACCCGGACGGGCCGATGACCGCGACCATCTCGCCGCGCTCCACGCGGAGCGACACGTGGTCGAGGGCGTGGACGACATCGTCGCCGTCGCGGTGGACGAGCGTGACGTCGAGGACGTCGAGTGCGGGAGTCATCGGTGGGCTCCCAACGCGGCCAGGGGATCGACGCGGACGACCCGGACGACGGCGGCCGCAGCCCCGATCAGGCCTGTCACCACCAGGGCGACGGCGGCTCCGGCGATCGGGCCCGCCTCGAGCGCGAACGGCATCGGCGTGGACTCGATGGCGGCCCCGCCCGCCAGACCCAGTGCCATGCCGACCGCTGTCGACGCGACGAGGAGCACGGCGGACTGCGCGAGGCTGTCCCGCAGGACGTAGCCGGAGCTGGCACCCATGGCCCGGAGCACCGCGATCTCGTGCCGCCGCTGGATGGTCAGGACGGTGAAGAACGCACCGATCACGAGCGCGGAGATCCCGTAGAGGAAGACCTGGATCAGCGAGAGTGTCGACGTCTCGGCCGAGTAGCCCGGCGACGCGGCGAAGGACTGCTCGCGCGTGAGGGACGTGGTGCCGGCGGCGGCGTCGCCCGCCGCGAGGTCCGGCGGCGACGCGGGATCGGCCTCGACGGCGACGGCCGTGAACTCCTCGTACACGTGCGCGGGGACAACGTCGCCGGGCCGCACCCCGGCCCGTACCTCCTGCCACACGCGCAGGGGCACGTACCCGACGTCGACGTGCCCGAAGGTGTGCTGGTCCGCGAGGATGCCGACGACCGTGAGCTCGGTCCCGGACGGCTCGAGGATCACCGTGTCGCCGACCGTGATGCCCGCGTCGGCCGCGGTCCGGCTGATGACGATCTCGTTGCCATCGCCCAGCCGCGATCCGGTCGCCACATCCGGGTCGAGGAACGAGCCGCGCTCGACGCCGAAGAGCGCGAAGTCGATCTCCAGGCCCCGATCGGTGCGCGCGTTCGCCAGCGTGTTGCCGAACGGGGTGGCGGAGAGGACGCCGGGCTGGGCCTGCCACGCGGCGACCTGGGCGTCGCCGACGACGCTGCGGGAGAAGGCCGAGTCCGTCGAGACGCCCTGTTCGAAGGCGAACGATGTCGCCGGGATGCGCTGGAGTCCGGAGACACCGTCCTGGGCCAGGCCGACCGACAACCCGCTCAGCAGCGTCATCAGCAAGGCGATCAGCGCGACGACCGTCCCCATGAGGACGAAGCGGCCGCGGGCGAACCACAGTTCGCGCAGTGCGAGGAACATCCCTCTCCCCTCGGTCCGGAAGCGTCTCCAGGACCGTACCGACACCCTGTCGAGTCCATTTCGACAGGGTGTCGGTTCCTGGGGGCGCGACATCGGCGCGCCGTCTGGCGTGTCGCTGGCATTCGAACACTCGTTCGGGATATCTTCACCGCACGGCGTCGACGCGGGCATCCTCCACAGGCTGCGCGCCACCGGGGCCCACTGTCGGAGGCCCCGCGTAGGTTCCCGGCAGTACGCAGTCGCAGGACCCGACCGCACGACCCAGACCGTCAACCAGCCGGACCGGACCACCGAGGAGCACATCATGGCCAGCGCCGCCAACGACCGCGAGAAGGCCCTCGACGCCGCCCTCGCCCAGATCGAGCGTCAGTTCGGTAAGGGCTCGGTCATGCGGCTGGGGGAGGACGGCCGGGCACCGGTCGAAGTCATCCCGACCGGCTCGATCGCTCTCGATGTCGCCCTCGGCATCGGCGGACTGCCGCGTGGCCGGATCGTCGAGATCTACGGGCCGGAGAGCTCGGGCAAGACCACGGTCGCGCTCCACGCGATCGCGCAGGTCCAGGCGGCCGGGGGGCTGGCGGCGTTCATCGACGCCGAGCACGCCCTCGACCCGGACTACGCGTCCAAGCTGGGCGTCGACCTGGACAACCTGTACGTGTCCCAGCCGGACACCGGCGAGCAGGCGCTGGAGATCTGCGACACCCTCGTTCGCTCGGGGGCCATCGACCTCGTCGTCATCGACTCCGTCGCCGCGCTGGTGCCCCGTGCCGAGATCGAAGGCGAGATGGGCGACTCGCACGTCGGCCTGCAGGCCCGACTGATGAGCCAGGCCCTGCGCAAGATGGCCGGTGCGCTCAGCAACACCAACACGACCGCCATCTTCATCAACCAGCTGCGCGAGAAGATCGGCGTCATGTTCGGCTCGCCCGAGACGACGACGGGCGGCAAGGCCTTGAAGTTCTATGCGTCGGTCCGTCTCGACGTGCGCCGGATCGAGACGCTCAAGGGCGGTACCGAGGCGGTCGGCAACCGCACCCGCGTCAAGGTCGTCAAGAACAAGGTGGCCCCGCCGTTCAAGCAGGCCGAGTTCGACATCCTCTACGGCGAGGGCATCTCGCGCGAGGGGTCTCTCATCGACATCGGGGTCGACGCGGGCATCATCCGCAAGTCCGGCGCCTGGTACACCTACGACGGCGACCAGCTGGGCCAGGGCAAGGAGAACGCCCGGACCTTCCTCAAGGACAACCCGGACCTGGCGCTGGAGATCGAGAAGCGGATCAAGGAGTCGCTGGGCATCGGCCCGCGGGTCGACGAGCCGGCCGTCGTCGACGTCAAGCCGATCGACGCGTAGGGGTGCGTCCCGCGGCAGAGCCGACGCCCGGGTCGCCCGCTGACCTGACGCCGGACGCCGATCCGGTGCAGGTCGCCCGGACGATCGCGTTGCGTCGGCTCACCGCCGCTCCGCGGACGCGGGCAGAGCTGCGCGCCGACCTCGTGCAGCGGGGGGTCGAACCCGAGCTCGCCGACCAGGTCGTCGACCGGTTCACCGAGGTCGGGCTGCTCGACGACGCGGCGTACGCGCGCACGTGGGTGGAGTCCCGTCATCGCACTCGCGGCTCGGCCCGATCGGTGCTGCGACAGGAGCTGCGGCACAAAGGGGTCGCGGACGAGACCGCCCAGGCCGCGCTGGAGCAGATCGACAGCGAGAGCGAACGCGAACGTGCCCGCCAGCTCGTCGAGCGGAAGCTGGCCGGCCGCCAGGTGACCGCACCCGAGAGGGAGGCTGCCCGCCTCGTCGGGATGCTCGTCCGGCGCGGGTACCCGTCCGGCACCGCCTACGCCGTCGTGCGCGACGTGCTCGCGGCGAGCGAGCTTCCGGACGCGATCGACGAGAGCTAGGCGCCGGCGAGGAGGGACGCGGTCGAGGGCTGCTGGAACAGGGGCAGCACGATCGTGTCCACGATGTGCACGATCTCCGGTCGTGACGGGACCGTGCCGGTGAATAGGAGCTGGTGGATCACCAGCGCTGCCGGCACCGCCATCACGTAGGGATCGATGACCTGCGCCGGCACCTCGCCGCGGACCATCGCGCGCTGGATCTGGGCCACCGCGGCCAGCTGGATGCGCATCCCGAACCGCTCGGAGAACTCGACGGCAACCTGGGTGTCGTGGGCCGCCTCGCTGATGAGGGCGCGAACCACGACACCGAGGCTTCCCCGCAGTTGTTCGGTGAGCAGGTCCATCGAGGAGATCAGGTCGTCGCGCAGCGAGCCGGTGTCGATCACGTCGTCGGGGAGCGCCCCCTCGAGCGTGGTCGCGATCGCGTCGAGGGCGAGCGCCCGCACGTTGGGCCATCGGCGGTACAGCGCGGCCTTGCCCGTTCCGGCCCTGCGGGCGATCCGGTCCATCGACGCGCCCGCCACGCCGTTTTCCCCGATCTCGGCGATCGCCGCCGCTAGCACGGCGTCACGCAGGGCTTCGCCGTGCCGACGGATGACGCAGTGCGGGGACATGTCTGGCAGGCTAACACGAGTGAACGAGAGCGTTCTCTAATTTGACACGCAGGGAACAAACGCGTTTGCTTGCCCCATGCCAGGACTCTCCGCATGGGCGGTTCGCCGCCCGGTCTATGCCCTCATCGCTTGGGTCGTCGCCATGGTCGCCGTGTTCGGCCTGGCCGCCGCCTTCAAGGGGACGCTGAACGACTCGTTCTCGCTGCCGGGGACCGAGTCGACCAAGGCGCAGGATCTCCTCGCGAGCTCCGGCAGCTCGGAGGCCTCGTTCGGCTCGGGTGCGACCATCGTCTGGTCGCCGGCGACCGGAACGGCGGTCGATGAGGCGACCGCCGCCAAGGTGGTACCGCTGCTGACGAGCATCTCGCAGCTTTCGTCCGTCGACTGCGTGACCAACCCCTTCGACCCGAAGGGTGCGGCCCTGGGCACGGCGTGCCCGACGAAGACCTCGGCGATCGACCCCGCGGTCCTGGCGACGCTCACCCCGGAGGAGCAGAAGACGCTGGCGTCGATGTTCTCGACGATCAGCCCGAACGGCACGGTGGCGTACGCAACGATCACCTTCGCCGGTGACGGAACCGACGTGAGCGCCGCCGACGCGAAGAAGATCCTCGACGACGTCAAGGCGCTCAACGCGGACGGCCTGACGGTCGGAGCGCAGGGCGACGTCCTGGAGTTCGCGGGAGTCGAGCCGCCCAGCGGTGAGCTGATCGGCGTCGGCGTCGCGGTCATCATCTTGCTGCTGGCGTTCGGCTCGCTCGTGGCGGCAGGTCTGCCGATCGTCGTCGCCCTGGTCGGTCTCGCCATGGGGCAGATGCTGGTGCTCGTCACCGCGCGGTTCCTGGACGTGGCGACGTTCGCCCCGACCCTGGCCGCCATGATCGGCCTCGGCGTCGGTATCGACTACGCCGTGTTCGTCACGAACCGGTACCGGCAGGCGCTGCTCGCCGGGCGCTCCCCGAAGGAGGCGGCGACCGAGGCCGTCGAGACGTCCGGACGCGCCGTTCTGTTCGCCGGCACGACGGTCATCATCGCGCTCGCGGGTCTGTGGGTCCTCCGCATCAACTTCTTCAACGGCCTGTCCGTCGCGTCTGCGGTGACGGTGCTGATGGTCATGCTGTCGGCGCTGTGGCTGCTCCCGGCGTTGCTGAGCCTGTTGGGCAACAAGGCGCTCGCGATCCGGATGCCCTGGGGCAAGAAGCCCGGCACGGTGCACCCCGAGGGCAAGGCGTGGGCCCACTACGGCCGGTTCCTGCAGAAGCGCGCCTGGCTCGTCGGGGCCTTGGCGACCGCCCTCGTCGTCGTTCTCGCCATCCCTGTGCTGAGCCTGCGTCAGGGCTTCACCGACGACTCGGGCAAGCCGGTCGGCAGCCCGGCACGGACGGCCTTCGATCTGCGCTCGGAGGGCTTCGGCCCCGGCATCAACGGGCCGTTCCTCGTCGTGGCGGACCTCTCGAACGCCACGAGCCCTGACGCCTATGCGAAGGTCGTCGCTGGCCTGTCGGCCGCCGACGGTGTCGCCGGGACGAGCCCCAGCGTGGACGCCCTGCCGATCCTCGCCAAGATCGCTCAGGCCCAGGCCGGCCAGGGCGGCGCGAGCTCGTCCGCCCAGACGGTCCAGGCGATCGCGGTCTACCCGACCACAGCACCCCAGGACGAGGCGACGACCGATCTCCTGCATCGGCTGCGCGACGACGTGAACCCCAAGCTCGAGGCCGAGACCGGAGCGCAGCTCTACGTCGGCGGCACCCAGGCGATCACGACCGACTTCACCGACATGCTGTCCAGTGTCCTGCCGCTGTTCTTGCTCATCGTGGTCGGACTCGGCTTCTTGGCGCTGATGCTCTTGTTCCATTCACTCGTGGTCCCGCTTACCGCGGCGATCACCAGCCTGCTGAGCTTCGCCGCGTCGATGGGTATCACCGTCGCGGTCTTCCAGTGGGGCTGGTTCGACGGGCTCCTGGGGGTCACCGGAACCGGGCCGATCATGCCCTTCCTCCCGATCATGGTCTTCGCCATCTTGTTCGGCCTGTCCATGGACTACCAGGTGTTCCTGGTCTCGCGGATGCACGAGGAGTACGTCCGCACCGGAGACAACGCGACGTCCGTCCGCCGCGGGCTGGCTGGATCGGGCCGGGTCGTCATGATCGCCGCGGCGATCATGACCGCCGTGTTCGCGGCGTTCATCCCGACCAACCAGTCGATGATCAAGCTGTTCGGCGTCGCCCTCGCCTCGGCGGTCGTCATCGACGCGTTCATCGTCCGGCTGATCATCGTGCCGTCGTTGATGTCGTTGCTCGGTAACGCGAACTGGTGGCTGCCCAGGTGGCTCGACCGGATCCTGCCGACGGTGCACATCGAGCCGGGCGAGGACGAGATCGTCGACGACGAGCCGGAGCCGGCAGGAGTGCGATAGGTAGCGCGGTAGCCGGTAGCCTCGCCGGCGTGGCCGACACCTCGACGGGGGAGCGCCCGCCGCGCAGCACCTTCGTGCTGCTCGCGCTCGTGACCGGCGCGATCGTCGCGAACATCAACCTCAGCGTCGCGAACGTGGCGCTGCCGACCATCGGCGCCGAGCTGGGCGCGAGTCAGGATCAGCTCACGGCGATCGCCAACGCCTTCGCCCTGGGCCTGGCGTCGACCGTGCTCTACCTCGGCTCCATCGGCGACCGCTACGGGCGCAAGCTCCTGTTCGTCGCCGGCGCTGTGCTCACGGTGCCGATGGCGATGCTCGCGGCCTGGGCCCCGACTCCCGAGGTCCTCACGCTCGCGCGCTTCGGCGGCGGCTTCGCCGCCGCGCTGCTGTTCCCGACGACGCTGTCGCTCATCTCCGCGCTCTACCGTGGTCGGGCCCGCGTGACGGCGATCGCCGTGTGGTCCGGGCTCGGCGGCGGGTTCGCGGCCCTGGGACCGCTGCTGGGCGGCTGGCTGCTCGAGTCGTTCTGGTGGGGGTCGGTGTTCCTCATCACGGTTCCGCTGGACCTCGTCGCGTTGGCGGTGGGTCTGGTCGTGCTCCCGTGGCGGGCCGGGGAGGAGCGGTTCCCGGTCGACCATGTGGGTGGCGTGCTCTCGATCATCGGGATCGGCGGGCTCGTCCTCGTGATCGCTCGCGTGGACCGCGGGATCGACGGACAGTGGCTCGTCGCGCTCGCGGTGGCGCTGGCTGCCCTAGCCCTGTTCGGCTGGCGGCAGACGCGCGCACCGCGACCCCTGATGTCGATCCCCCTCGCGCGGGCGCGGACGTTCTGGGTGGCGTTCGTGGCGGGCGCGATCACGTTCGGCTCGCTCATCGGCGCGATGTTCATCGGCCAGCAGTTCACGCAGAACGTCCTGGGCTACGACACGCTTCTCGCCGCGGCGGTCGTGGTCCCGTCCGCGGTGTGCACGGCGCTGTTCGGCCAGCTCGCCGGGAGGCTCGTCGCCGCGCGGGGATCGCGGGTGTCGTTCGTGCTCGGCCTGTCGTCGGTCGCGGCCGCCTTCGCCGTCATGCTCGTCGCCTGGCGGGACGGCGCCGCGATCGGCTGGGTCCTGCTCGCGTACGCGCTCGTCGGGACCGGCGTGGGTCTGGCGGCGACGCCCGCATCGCGGTCACTCATGTCGTCCGTGCCTCCCGCACGCGGGGGGATGGGGTCGGCGTTCCTGGACCTCACGCGCGACTTCGGCGGGGCGATCATGCAGGCGCTGATGGGCACGCTCCTCGCCTTCGCCTACGCGCAGCAGATGCGGGGCGACCTCGCGAGCCTGCCGGCGAACGAGGCGGCGCAGGTCAGCTCCGACGCGTCGGCTCAGCTGGTGTCGTCGTACGAAGGGGCGGCCGCGGTTGCGCGGGACTACCCGGCCCACGCCGACACGATCGTCACCGCTGCAGCAGAGGCGTTCTCGCACGGCAAGTCGCTGGCCATCGGCGTCGCCCTCCTGCTGACGCTCGGCGGCTTGCTGCTCGTCATCCTGCGATACCCGCGCAAGGCCGACGAGGAGGCCTACTACGAGCGGGTGGCCGCCGAGCGGACGGCGACGATGTCATGACCGACGACCAGGACCTCGTGATCCGCACGCCACGGCTCGACCTGCACACCGTCCGGCCCGTGGACTACGACCTGCTCGTGGCCGACCCGGCGGACCCGCGGCTGTGGGTCGACCGCGGCTTCACCAACCCGTACGGCCACCTGGTGCACGATCCGGGTCCGCTGCCGCACCGGGTTCCCCGGATCGCCGCCGACCCCCTGGCCGCGCCGTACCTCATGCGCGTGGCCGTCCTGCGGGAGGACGCCGTCATCGTCGGCGGGGCCGGCTTCCACGACCGTCCGGACGCGGACGGCATGATCGAGATCGGCCTGGGCGTCGAGGAGCCGTTCCGGCGACGCGGCTACGCCGAGGAGATGCTGCGGGGCATGTGGGGCTGGGTCATCGACCAGCCCGGCGTGCGGACGCTGCGATACACGGTGAGCCCGGACAACACGGCGTCGCTGGCGCTCATCGCGCGCTTCGGCTTCGCCCGCGTCGGCCAGCAGATCGACGAGGAGGACGGGCCGGAGGACATCTTCGAGCTCGCCGCCCAGGCGTACCGGGACCGCTTCGCGTGACCCGCCCCGTCGCCTACGCGGCGGCGGGCTGCGTCTCGGCGGATCGGGTGGTCAGGCGGGCGGCGGGGGCGAGCACGGTGCGGATGCCGACCGTGAAGATCGCCGGCGACGCGAACACGATGACCGACGCGATCACCAGCGCCCAGCGGGCGCCGGGCCCCTGGGCGATGACGCCGCCCAGGGCGTTCCCCGCCGCCGCGGCGGCACCCTCGATCATCCACAGCGAGCCGAGTGCGGCGACGGCCGTACCGCTGGGCCGGACGATGTCGATCGTCTCCAGGTAGAAGACCTGCGCCGGGCCGAAGAAGGTCCAGGCGACGACGATCGCGGCGATCATCCACGGCCCGATCGGCAGCACGGCGATCGGGATGCAGAACACGGCGAACAGCAGGACGGACGTGCGCAGTCCACGGACCGGCGCGATGCCGTGGGCACGGGCTCCGGCCCACGCCGAGCCGGCGATGGCGCCGACACCCATCCCAGCCATGAGCCACCCGGTCATGGACTCGTGACCGGTGGTGACGGCCAGCGACGGCAGCGCGATCGTGATGAGTCCGACGGCGAGTCCCATCGCGAGGCCCTCGAGTGCCATGAGGCGCATCGCCGGAGACCGCCACAGGCGCACCTCGCCGGGCTGCCGGGGCTCGGGGACCCACCGGCGCGAGTGCGGGTGCCCGGCGAGCAGGAGCCCGCCGACGAGCATGCAGAACCCGACCAGGAGGATCGCCGCGGTCGGCGACACGTGCAGGGCGACGAAGGTCGCGATGACCGGGCCGAGGAGCTGCAGCAGGTTCGTGTAGGCGGCGTCCACGCTGTAGGCGGTCCGCACCCGCTCCGGACCGGCGAGGACCTGCCACAGCGGCCGGATGCTCAGGTTGATCGGAGGAGCGCACAGGCCCACGACCCCGGACAGCACGACGGCCGTGACCGGGCTGTGCGCGAACACCGCGAGGGCCACGGTCGCCAGCGCGTATGCCGGGACGAGGACGGCGATCGGGATCGTCTGGCCGAGGCGGTCGACGAGGTGGCCACGCGGTCCGGCCGTGATCGCTCCGATGCCGGAGGAGACGCCGACGGCCAGGCCGGCCACGGCTACGCTGCCGCTTGCCTCCTGGACGAGGAAGAAGATCGCCAGGCTGACCATCGCGTACGCCAGCCGGGGGAAGGTCGAGGCGATCAGGAGGGACCGTGCGCCCGGGATCCGCATGAGATCGAGGTAGGCACGCACTCGCCCGATCCTATGCGTCGGTGGTCGTTCGGGCCAAAACGATCGCCCGTGTTGAGGTTCAGGGCGTTTCGCGGGCCCGCAATCCCTCGGAACCTCAAGACGGACGGGTGGGCGGACGGGTGGGGACGCCGGTCCGCCGGCCCCGGAGGGCGCGGACCTTCGCCAGGTTCCCGCAGTCGGCCATGTCGCACCAGACCCGGCTGCGGTTGCGGGACCGGTCGTAGAACGCCTCCCGGCAGTCGTCCGCGGGGCACAGCTTGATCCGCGCCAGGTCGCCGGTCGCGGTGAGCGTCATGACGGCCGCGCAGATCGCCTCGACGACGTCGGTCGGTGCCGGGGCGAGTCCGCCGTCGCGGCTCGCAGCCAGCGGAATGCGGATGGGGTCGATCCGGTAGCGCTCTCCGGCGGCCATGGCTCGCAGTTCGTCGCGAAGCCGCCTCGCGGACGCGGAGTCCACGGGGCTGGTGCCGTGCCCACGGCACCAGCGGGCGAAGCCCCGGGGATCGTCGAGCACGTCGGTCCCGGCCTCGACGTCGACGGTGTTGAGGAAGTCGACGACGAGGCCGGCCGGCAGGCTCGTGGGCGTCACGGTCAGATCGTACGTCGTGCACGTAACCGGTTATCGCAATAAGGTGGTTACGTGCCGGTCGTCGTCCTCGCCCTGTCGTCGAGCCTGTTCTACGGCGTGGCCGACTTCGTCGGCGGGCTCGCGGCCCGACGCATGCCCGTCGTCGCGATGACGGCGGTGAACTACGCGGTCTCCGCGGTGGTGCTCATCGCCGCATGCGTCGTCGTGCGCATGGAGGTCAGCACGGCGGCTATCGGGTCCGGCATCGCCGCGGGTGCGTTCGCGGTCGTCGGCTTCCTGGCCTTCTACGGCGCGCTCGTCACCGGGGCGATGAGCATCCTGTCGCCGATCGTGGCCGCCACGCAGGCCGCGGTCCCGGTGCTCGCTGACGTCGTTCTCCTGGGGCACCGGCCCAGTCCGATTGGCTGGGTGGGTATCGCCGTCGCACTGGGCGGCGGTCTGCTCCTGGGTCTGCCCGAGCGCGGCGCCGGAGCGTTGCGCATCACGCCGCGCGTTCTCGCCCTGGGACTGGTCGCTGGCGTGACCTTGGGCGCCTCGACCGTCTGCCTGGACGCGGCGCCCGCGGAGTCCGGCGTGCTGCCGGTGACGTTCGACGTTCTCACCGGCCTCACGTTTTTGGTGTCGATCGTCGTGCTGGCGCGGGTGAGCCCGACGGTGCGCCGATGGGCTGGAGCTCTCGACGTGACGTCGGGCCACGATGCCGTCGGCGAGCCGGCCGAGCGTGGTGCGAACGTGGGGGAGGCGCGGCGGCAGCGGCGGTCGGCGCTGCTCCTCGCCGGCTGTGCCGGACTGCTGCTCGGTGTCGGCAACGTGTTCTTGATGCTGGGACTGCACGTCGGATCGCTCGCGGTCGTCGCCGTGCTCATGGGGCTGTACCCCTTGGCGACCGTGCTGCTGGCTCGCGTCGTGCTCGGCGAGCGGCTCGCGCGGGTGCAGGTCGTCGGCGTCGTGGCCGCGCTCGCCGCCTGTGTCCTGCTCGGCCTGGCCTGACCAGCATCGGCTCTACGATGCGGGCATGTCGGGGGACAGAAGTATTGGCGTCATGCTTGCAGCAGTCGTCGCGGGTCTGGTGGTGACGGCCTGCTCCGGACCGGATGCAGCGCCGACCGTCGCGACAGTTCAGCAACGACTGTCGGACCAGGGCCTGGCGTGCCCGGACATGCGCATCGAGCAGTTCGACGGTGTCAGCGCGGGCTGGGCCGTGAGCTGCGAGACGTTCTTGATCTACGGCTGCACACGTCCAGAGAGCGGCGAGTCCTTGATGCGCACGTCCTGCCAGGAACCCCGGGACGTGGGCGTCGCTCGTGCGGGCGAGGTGTTCGCGCTCGCGGCCCCCGCGCGTATCGATCGCCTCGCCGGGGTCATCGGTGGCGAGGTCGTGGACCTCGACGCCGTCTGCCCGTAGTTCGGGCGAGACCTACAATCGGCGCATGCCCCGGACGGACGAGACCGTAGCCGCGCCTGCGCGCACGTACGAGGTCGTTACGTACGGCTGTCAGATGAACAACCACGACTCCGAGCGGCTCTCGGGTCTGCTCGGACTTACGGTTTCGCAGAGTAGCACCTAGCCGCGCCCCGGCTCGTACGAAGCGCCACGAGCCTGACTACTGCGGCGCGCCGGGCCGTTCAGGTGGCCGTCTGTCCCACTCGTTCAGGACAATTGAGACCTCAGACAGCGCTAGTTCGGGGGTTCCCGTGAAGTTGTTCATCAGTTGGGCGAAAGAGCCGAGCCGTTCGTATGCGTACTTGCTTCGCGAACTAGTCTCACACGCGCTTCAACCCTTCAAGCCGTTTCTTTCTGAGGAGGACATCCATAAGGGGAGCAGGGGGTTCCCACGGATTCAGAAGGAACTTGAAACGACGTCCAACGGGCTGATCTGCGTCACGCCATACAACCTGACGGCGCCGTGGCTGAACTTCGAAGCCGGAGCAATCTCGAAGGTCGAGAACTCAGCGGTGTTCCCCGTCCTCTTCGGCGTCTCGCTCGGGGACATGACGATGCACCCGTTCATTCAGTTTCAAATGACGCTCGCCAACGACGAAGCGGACATGAGACGCCTGCTCCGAGACCTAAACGAAAGGCTCGGCGACGATCGCAAGATTGAAGAGAGAATCTGGGGCGCTGAGTTCGAACGACGTTGGCCCGTCTTCGACGCAGCCGCTCGCAAGTACGCCGAACTGCATGAAGACTCACTCAAGACGGCTGACCCGCCCCGTGTCCAGAAGCGTCCCGACGACTCAACTCGGGCGCGTTTGCCGATGGACACCTTCAACCGCGAGCGGATAATAGACATCGTTCCGCGGTTCCTGGCCGGGATGAACTTCGAGGGCGCCACCACGGATGCGACGCCAGAGGGCTCCGAGCCGCTGGTATTTGTCATCGACAAGTGGATGGACCGTGACCTAGTGGAGCACTTTGCGATCTTCCTGTCCGAGAACCTGGGCGTGCTGAACAACAAGGATGAGTACCCGGTCTACGTCAAGACGCCGGACGGGCCTATACAGCGCATCCATTGGGACCCGACGAAGTCCTGAACGCCGTAGTCTCGACTTGCTCAATCAAGGGGGAGATATGAAGCGATCAATAGCCCTGGTCGCCACGATGGCTGTGGTTGGCGCGGCGGTCGCGGTTGCGGCGCCAGCGGCGTGGGCCGGGTCGATTTCCGTGCATGGGGTCACGGTGACGTGGGATGACGCATCGCTAGTCGCGCCCGCACCGATCAACGAATGTACGCAGTTGCGGGTCACTTACACGAACAGCGCAACTGACGTCGAGAACATCTTGGTTTACAGGGGAGACGTGTTGGTTGGCCCGAGCGTGAAACCGAACCAGGCACCACCAGTGAACAATGCCGCCTCTGGAACCATGACGGGGGAAGTCTGTCGCGTCGCCCTCGTTGTACATGCCATGACGGAACCAATCCGCCTGGTCGTCAACTATGGCGGCGGCAAGTCTGAGTCGGCCACCGGGACCGCCAAATGGACAGACCCTTACGCCGACCCGAACTCTCTGCTACCCAACTTCACGGTCCACACCACGAACTTCATGAAGTGCCGTAAGGGCACGACCTGGCGCGTATTCAAGGTCGAAGGCAAGTGTCCGACTGGCTGGAAGTACTCGGCCGCGTGGCCTATCGAGTCGCTAGACGTGCCGCCTTCGCCGACGCTCTATAGCGAGAACGCCAAGTGCGTGAACGTCGCCGCTGAGAAGGCGGGCAAGGTCAAGCGAAAGACAGTCGACGGGATTGTGTGTCCCAAGGGCTGGCGGATTGACGACTTCACGCGGAACTCGGCCTACTGGACCAAGTACAACGAACTCCTAGCCAAGGGCCAGATCACTCGTAAGTGAGGTTCCTGTTAACGACCTCGCGCAGACTCGCAATCTCGCCCGCTATCCGCTCGTTAGCAGCCGTCTGCTCGGCCCTAAACGACTTGAGGCCCTTAGCGACGTCCGCGAGGGACTGCCCGCCGTTGGCGTCAACCTGAATCTGTGCGGTGGCTTCCTGGACCGTCTGGATGATCTTCTCTTCAAACTCAGCGTTGGCCTTGCGGAAGACCCTCCAGGCGATTCCCCAGACGGCGGCAAGGGCAATGACCAACTCGATAACGCTGCGCGCGTTGTTCAGCCAGTCCACTAGATCTGATACCTCACGATGACGATTCCGCCCTGCACGAATCCTGCGTTAGGGCCTCCATCACCGGGATTGGTGCTAGTTCCTGTTGCTGCTGCGTA
>JAFIHP010000261.1 GCA_017849335.1 Actinomycetales bacterium
CTGGCAGGGTCCGCCTGACAGGACTAGGGTTGGACAATGCAGGACACGATTCGCATCATCGGCATCGATCCGGGGCTTCGCCGCACCGGCTGGGGCATTATCGAGACGCTCGGCAACTCCCTGCGCCGCACCCTGCTGTCCTCGATCCCGGGCGCGGCCGTGACCAGCATCCGCATCGAGGGCGTCCTGCACGAGTTCACGACCGTTCCGGGCGTGAAGGAGGACGTGACCGAGCTGATCCTCAACATCAAGCAGCTGGTCATCTCGTCGGAGCACGACGAGCCGGTCGTGATGTACCTGCGCAAGCAGGGACCCGGATCGGTGACCGCCGCCGACATCCAGCCGCCGGCCGGCGTGGAGGTCTACAACCCGGACCTGCACATCGCGACCCTGAACGCCAAGGGCAAGCTGGAGATCGAGCTCGTCGTCGAGCGCGGTCGCGGCTACGTGTCGGCCGTCGGCAACAAGCAGACCGGCCAGGAGATCGGCCGGATCCCGGTCGACTCGATCTACTCGCCGGTCCTGAAGGTGACGTACAAGGTCGAGGCCACGCGCGTCGAGCAGCGGACCGACTTCGACAAGCTGATCCTCGACGTCGAGACCAAGCCCTGCATGCGCCCCCGTGACGCGGTGGCGTCCGCCGGCAAGACGCTGGTCGAGCTGTTCGGCCTGGCCCGTGAGCTCAACGTCGACGCCGAGGGCATCGACATCGGGCCGTCGCCGACCGACGCGTTCGTGGCGGAGCAGCTCTCGACGCCGATCGAGCAGCTGGACATGACCGTGCGGTCGTACAACTGCCTCAAGCGCGAGGGCATCCACACCGTGGGCGAGCTCATCACCCGCAGTGAGGCTGACCTGCTCGACATCCGCAACTTCGGTGCGAAGTCGATCGACGAGGTCAAGGTCAAGCTGGCCGCCCTCGGCCTGGCGCTCAAGGACAGCCCGCCCGGGTTCGACCCCGGCGCGGCGGTCTACTTCGCCGATGATGACGACGACCTGGCGTTCGCCGAGGACGAGCAGCTCTAACCGACGTACGTACGCAAGCCAAGGAGAACCCCATGCCTACGCCCACCAAGGGTCCCCGTCTCGGCGGCGGTCCCGCGCACGAGCGGCTCATGCTGGCCAATCTGGCCACCGCGCTGTTCGAGCACGGGCGCATCACCACCACCGAGGCGAAGGCCAAGCGGCTGCGTCCGCTGGCTGAGCGCCTGATCACGTTCGCCAAGCGCGGCGACCTGCACGCCCGGCGCCGGGTGCTGACGGTCGTGCGCGACAAGTCGGTGGTGCACGTGCTGTTCACCGAGATCGGGCCGCAGTACGCCGGCCGTCCCGGTGGCTACACCCGCATCACCAAGATCGGTCCCCGCAAGGGCGACAACGCTCCGATGGCGGTGATCGAGCTGGTCGAGCCGATGGCCGAGCAGGTCGTCGCCGAGGCCACCGGTGCCACCAAGCGCGCCGCGAAGGAGAAGGCCGCGGCCGCCCCGGCGATCGAGGAGACGGCGACGACCGATGCCGCCGTCGAGGCCGACCAGGCTGCCGTCGAGGCCGAGCAGGCCATCGTCGACCTGAACGAGGCCGACCCGGAGGGTGAGCAGATCGAGGACACGACCGACGAGGTCGCGGCGGACGCCGAGGGCGCAGCCGACGAGAGTGCGCAGGACAAGTCCTGACGGACATCCCCGCGAGCACCGATCAGCCCGTCGCCGGTACGTCCGACGACGGGCTGATCCGTCTGCGCATGCTGGTCGCCTACGACGGCCGAGGGTTCCACGGCTGGGCTGCCCAGCCCGCGGCCGCCGGCCTGCGGACGGTCCAGGGGGAGCTCGAGCGCGTGCTCGGCCACCTGTTCGGCACCGCGGTGGAGGTCCAGTGCGCGGGCCGCACCGATGCCGGCGTGCATGCCACCGGGCAGGTGGCGCACGTGGACGTGCCGGCGTGGCCGGCGGAGGTGACGGTGGAGCGTGTCGACCGTGCGCTTCCGGACGACGTCCGGGTGCTCGCGCTCACCCCGGCTGCTCCCGGGTTCGACGCCCGGTTCTCGGCGGTGTGGCGGCGGTACGTCTACCGCGTCTGCGACGACGGCCGCGGGCCGGACCCGCTCGTCCGGCACCTGGTGCTGCCCTGGCCGCGGGCGCTGGACCTGGAGGCGATGACGCGCGCGGCGGACCGACTCGTCGGCGAGCACGACTTCGCCCCGTTCTGCAAGAAGCGGCCGTTCGCGTCCACCGTGCGGGCGATCCACGAGCTGCGGTGGGACCGAGACGACAACGGACTGGCGGTGATGACGGTGCGGGCGGACGCGTTCTGCCACTCCATGGTCCGCTCGCTCGTCGGTGTGCTCCTCCCGGTCGGCGACGGACGCCGGCCCGTCAGCTGGCCCGGCGACGTGCTGGCCGGCGGGCAGAAGGACTCGGCGGTGACCACCATGCCGGCGTATCCGCTCGTGCTCGCCGAGGTGGGCTACCCGCCCGACGACCAGTTCGCCGCCCGGCAGTCCCAGACGCGCAACGTGCGCACGCTCGGCAGCTGAGGTTCCGATGGCGCATATCGACGTGCAGCACGTCACCTTCTCCCTGCCGGACGGCCGGGTGCTCCTCGACGACGTCTCCTTCCGCGTGCCCGACGGCGCGACCGCCGCGCTCGTCGGCGCGAACGGAGCGGGCAAGACCACCCTGATGCGGATGGTCGCCGGCACCGTCGCGCCGCAGGAGGGGAGCATCGTCGTCGGCGGGACCATCGCCGTGATGAGCCAGTTCGTCGGCCAGATGACCGACGGCACGGTGCGCGACCTGCTGCTGCTCTCCGGGCCGGCCGCGCTCCGCGCCGCGGCGGCAGCCGTCGACGAGGCCGAGCTGGCCCTGATGGACGACGACGGCGAGCCGATGCAGATGCGGTACGCGCACGCCCTGGCGGAGTACGCGGAGGCCGGCGGGTACGACGCGGAGGTCCTCTTCGACGTGGTCACCGTCGCCGCGATGGGGGAGGCCTACGAGAGCGTCCGCTGGCGTCCGGTGTCGACTCTGTCCGGAGGGCAGCAGAAGCGGCTCGTGCTGGAGCTGCTGCTGCGCGGCACGGCGGACGTGCTGCTGCTCGACGAGCCCGACAACTACCTCGACGTCCCGGGCAAGACCTGGCTGGAGCGCATGCTGCGCGAGACTCCCAAGACCGTCCTGCTGATCAGCCACGACCGCGAGCTCCTCAGCCAGGCGGCTTCGCACATCGTGTCGGTCGAGCTCGGTGCCGCCGGCAACACGATCTGGGTCCACGGCGGCGGCTTCTCCTCGTTCCACGAGGCGCGTGCCGACCGGTTCAGTCGGCTGGAGGAGCTGCGGCGTCGCTGGGACGAGGACCACGTCCGGCTGCGCACGCTCGTCCAGACCCTGAAGGTCAAGGCCGCCTACAACGACGGGATGGCCTCGCGGTACCAGGCCGCCCAGACGCGCCTGCGCAAGTTCGAGGAGGCCGGACCGCCGATCGCTGTCCCGCGAGAGCAGTCGATCCGCATGAGGCTGTCCGGTGGCCGTACCGCGAAGCGCGCGGTCGTCTGCGAGCAGCTCGAGCTGGCCGGACTGACGCGCGCGTTCGATCTGGAGGTCTGGTACGGCGAGCGGGTCGCCGTGCTCGGTCCGAACGGTTCCGGCAAGTCGCACCTGCTGCGGCTGCTGGCGGCGGGCGGCACCGATCCGGAGCCGGACCAGCGTCCGGTGGAGGACGTCGTCATCGATCCGGTCAGCCATCGGGGCCTGGCCCGGCTCGGCGCGCGGGTACGTCCGGGCTGGTTCGCGCAGACGCACGTCCGGCCCGATCTCGCGGGCCGGACGCTCCTGGAGATCCTGCATCGCGGGGACGCGTTCCGATCGGGGCTGCCCCGCGAGCAGGCGGCGCGGGTACTGGACCGCTACGAGCTGGCCGCCGCGTCCGAGCAGCGGTTCGACACGTTGTCCGGGGGGCAGCAGGCGCGCTTCCAGATCCTGCTGATCGAACTGGGCGGGGCGACGCTGCTGCTCCTGGACGAGCCCACCGACAACCTCGACCTCGCCAGCGCCGAGGCGCTGGAGGCCGGGCTGGCCGCGTTCGAGGGCACCGTCATGGCCGTGACGCACGACCGCTGGTTCACCCGCGGGTTCGACCGGTTCCTCGTCGTCGCGGCGGACGGGGACGTGTACGAGACCCCCGAGCCGGTCTGGTCCGGCTGGTAGCGCCGGGGCGGATTTGGCTCGGTTCGGGGCCGCCCGGTACTCTTGAGCGCTGCTGCGTGCTCGCGCGCGCGGCCTGGGTCCCAGGGATGGGGCCCAGTACGGCGCCCCTTCTGGGGCGTGCAGAGCCCGAGTCCCTACGAGCGGAAAGAACACGCATGCGCACGTACAGCCCCAAGGCCGGGGACAACACCCCGGTCTGGCACGTCATCGACGCCTCCGACGTCGTCCTGGGCCGACTGGCCACCCACGCCGCCACGCTCCTGCGTGGCAAGCACAAGCCGACGTTCGCTCCGCACATGGACTCCGGCGACTTCGTGATCATCATCAACGCCGACAAGGTCGCCCTCACCGGCTCCAAGCGGCAGCAGAAGATGGACTTCCGTCACTCCGGTCACCCCGGTGGCATGACCGCCACCTCGTACACGGAGCTGCTCGAGACCAACCCCCGCCGGGCCGTCGAGAAGGCCGTCAAGGGGATGCTCCCGCACAACAAGCTCGGTCGGCAGCAGCTGAAGAAGCTGAAGGTCTACGCCGGCCCGGAGCACCCGCACACGGCTCAGCAGCCGCAGCCCTTCCAGATCACCCAGATCGCGCAGTAGTCGCGACTCACCCGGCGTAACACGAGAGGAACCGTGGCAGTGTCTGAGGCCACCATCGAGCAGACCGACGAGACAGCTCCGTCGGAGTACAGCACGTCGACCCCCAGCAAGCCCGCCCCGACCCGTGAGATCATCACGGCGCCGGCCGGCGCGACCGGCCGTCGCAAGGAGGCCGTCGCCCGCGTCCGCATCGTCCCCGGCACTGGCCAGTGGACGATCAACGGCCGCGACCTGGAGTCGTACTTCCCGAACAAGGTGCACCAGCAGGAGGTCAACGAGCCGTTCGTCGCCCTGGGCGCCGAGGGCAAGTTCGACGTGATCGCCCGCATCCACGGCGGCGGCGTGTCCGGCCAGGCCGGTGCGCTGCGGCTGGGCGTCTCCCGTGCCCTCAACGAGGTCGACGAGGAGGGCAACCGGCCGATCCTGAAGAAGGCCGGCTTCCTCACCCGCGACCCGAGGGCCAAGGAGCGCAAGAAGTACGGCCTGAAGAAGGCCCGCAAGGCGCCGCAGTACAGCAAGCGGTAGTGGCCCGGCTGTTCGGCACGGACGGCGTTCGCGGCCTGGCGAACGCCGACCTCACGGCCGAGCTGGCACTGGACCTGGCGGTCGCTGCGGCGCACGTCCTGGGAGACACCGGGGCGTTCGCCGGGCACCGGCCCTCGGCGGTCGTCGGCCGTGACCCGCGTGCCAGCGGTGAGTTCCTGGAGGCGGCGGTCGTCGCCGGCCTCGCCAGCGCAGGCGTCGATGTCGCTCTCGCCGGGGTCGTGCCGACCCCGGCGGTGGCGTTCTTGGTCGACGACCTCAGCGCCGACCTCGGCGTGATGATCTCGGCGTCGCACAACCCCATGCCCGACAACGGGATCAAGTTCTTCTCCCGCGGTGGGCACAAGCTCGACGACGCGATCGAGGACGCGATCGAGCGCCGCCTGCGCGAACCGTGGAGCCGGCCGACCGGGGCGGCCGTCGGCCGCGTCCGGCACCGGCCCGAGGCGGTCGAACGGTACGCCGCGCATCTGCTGGCCAGCCTGCCCAACCGGCTCGACGGCCTGCGCAGCGTCGTCGACTGCGCCCACCGTGCGGCCTCGGCGATCGGTCCGGACTGCCACCGCGCGGCCGGCGCGGAGGTCATTGCGATCCACGCCGATCCCGGCGGCCTGAACGTCCACCGCGCCGCGGGCAGCACCCACATGGAGGCGCTGGTCGCGGCGGTCGTCGCCGAAGGCGCCGACGCCGGCATCGCGC
>JAFIHP010000262.1 GCA_017849335.1 Actinomycetales bacterium
GCGACCGGGGCTGCGACGGGGGCCTGCTCGGCGACGGCAGTCATCAGTACTTGCGCTCCATGGGCTGGTAACGGGTGACCACGACCGGCTTGTAGTCGAGCTCGACGTAGGTCGAGCCGCCGTCGGCGGTCCGGCGGTAGGCGAGCGAGGGGCGCATGAAGTTCGCGTCGTCTCGGGCCGGGTGGGCCTCGCGCGCGTGCCCGCCGCGGGACTGCGGCCGGGCCAGGCCGCCGGTGACGACCAGCTCGGCGAGGTCGAGCAGGAAGCCCAGCTCGATCGCCTCCATCAGGTCGGTGTTGTACCGGACGCCCTTGTCCTGGATCGCGACGTTCTTGTAGCGGCGCTTGAGCTCCTGCACGTCGTCCAGTGCCTGCTTGAGCGTCGCCTCGGTGCGGTAGACCTGCGCGTTCAGGTCCATCGTCTCCTGCATCTCCCGACGCAGGACGGAGACCCGCTCGGTCCCGGTGCTGGACCGCAGCTGCTCGACCAGGGCGATGGTGTAGCCCTGCGAGTCGTCGGGAAGGTCGACGAACTCGGCGTTCACGGCGTACTCCGCCGCCGCGATGCCGGCGCGGCGGCCGAAGACGTTGATGTCGAGAAGGGAGTTCGTGCCGAGCCGGTTCGCTCCGTGCACCGAGACGCAGGCGCACTCGCCCGCGGCGTACAGGCCCGGGATGACATGGTCGGCGTCGCGCAGCACGCGCGCCTCGACGTCGGTCGGGATGCCGCCCATCGCGTAGTGGGCCGTCGGGAAGACCGGGACCAGCTCGGTGACCGGGTCGACGCCGAGGTAGGTGCGGGCGAACTCGGTGATGTCCGGCAGCTTCTCCTCGATCTGCTCCTTCGGCAGGTGCGTGAGGTCGAGGTAGACGTAGTCCTTGTTCGGCCCGGCACCGCGCCCCTCGCGCACCTCCAGCACCATCGAACGGGAGACCATGTCGCGGGGGGCGAGGTCCTTGATGGTCGGCGCGTACCGCTCCATGAACCGCTCGCCGGTCGCGTTCCGCAGGATGCCGCCCTCACCTCGGGCGCCCTCGGTCAGCAGCACGCCGAGGCCGGCGAGGCCGGTCGGGTGGAACTGGTAGAACTCCATGTCCTCCAGCGGCAGCCCGCGGCGGTAGCAGACGCCCATCCCGTCGCCGGTGAGAGTGTGCGCGTTCGACGTCGTCTTCCAGACCTTGCCGAACCCGCCGGTCGCGAACACGACGGACTTCGCGCGGAAGATGTGGATCTCGCCGGTCGCGAGCTCGTACGCGACGACGCCGGCCGTGACCGGGCCCTGCTCGGTCTGGTTGAGGATGAGGTCCAGGACGTAGAACTCGTTGTAGAACTCCACGTCCTGCTTGATGCAGTTCTGGTACAGCGTCTGCAGGATCATGTGACCCGTGCGGTCCGCCGCGTAGCACGCGCGGCGCACGGCGGCCTCGCCGTGGTTACGGGTGTGCCCGCCGAAGCGGCGCTGGTCGATCCGGCCCTCCGGCGTCCGGTTGAACGGCAGGCCCATGCGCTCCAGGTCGATGACCGCGTCGATGGCCTCCTTGCACATGATCTCGGCCGCGTCCTGGTCGACGAGGTAGTCGCCGCCCTTGATCGTGTCGAAGGTGTGCCATTCCCAGTTGTCGTCCTCGACGTTCGCCAGAGCCGCGCACATGCCGCCCTGCGCTGCGCCGGTGTGCGACCGCGTCGGGTAGAGCTTCGTCAGCACGGCGGTGCGGGCCCGGGGGCTGGACTCGAGGGCCGCGCGCATCCCGGCGCCGCCGGCGCCGACGATGACCACGTCGAAGGAGTGGGTCTGCATGATCGGGCGTCTCCCGCCAGTCGTCAGCCGAGGTTCGGGTCGAAGGTGAAGATCACCAGGGTCCCGAGGATGATCGTGAAGCCGGCCGCGACGTACAGAACCATCTTCAGCCAGAAGCGGGTCTGGTCGCGCTCGGCGTAGTCGTTGATGATCGTGCGCACGCCGTTGGTGCCGTGCAGCATGGCCAGCCACAGCATGAGCAGGTCCCACGTCTGCCAGAACGGGCTGCTCCAGCGGCCGGCGACGAACGCGAAGTTGATGCGCTGCACGCCGCCGTCGAGGATGTTCATGATGAACAGGTGGCCGAGCACGAGGAAGACGAGCACGATGCCCGACACCCGCATGAACAGCCACGAGTAGAGCTCGAAGTTGCTGCGCTGGGCCGTCCGCTGAGGCGTGCGGGGCGCGGGGACACCCGCGCCGGTATGGGCTGCGGTGGTCACGATGCGCTCCCGAAGATCGACTCGACGGTGTGCTTGATCATGAAGAACGTGCCCGGCACCATCAGCAGGACCCAGACGGTCCCGAGCGCCCAGGTCATCTGCTTCTGGTAGCGGGGGCCCTTGGACCAGAAGTCCACCAGGATGATCCGCACCCCGTTGAACGCGTGGTACAGGACCGCGCCGACCAGGCCGACCTCCATGAGGTTGACCAGGGGCGTCTTGTACGTCGCGATGACGGAGTCGTACGTGTCCGGCGACACGCGCACGAGTGCGGTGTCGAGGACGTGTACGAGCAGGAAGAAGAAGACCCCGACACCGGTGATGCGGTGGACCACCCAGGTCCACATGCCCTCGCCGCCGCGGTACAGCGTGCCGACCGACATGCTCGTTGATTCCTCTCTCGTGCGACGCCCTCGCGCACCAGTCGCGTACCGGCCGTCGCCCCGCACACAGTATCGAGCCCGGGGTGTCCCTGACACCATGGGTTGGCCGAGCCTGGGCTATGGCCTGCCTCACAGCCGTACGACCGCCCAGCGATTGCAGGGCGTCCTATCGTGTCGTCGGGGAACCGTCCCCTGTCGCGGAGGGCCGTTGCTGTGCCAGACGTCACGAACTCGCCGGAGCTCGTCCTCGCTGCCGAGTTCGACCCCGCGACCCGCGAGCAATGGCTGGCGGCCGTGGACAAGGCCCTGCGCGGTGCGGACTTCGAGCGGGCGCTGGTCGGTCGGACGCTCGACGGGGTGCGGATCGAGCCGCTGTACACCGCCGACGACGTCGCGGTCGAGCAGGACGAGGCGGGTTTCCCGGCCTTCGCCCCGTTGGACCGGGGACAGACGGCCTCCCCGCGCCCGGACGGCGCCTGGGACATCCGGGCGCGCGTCGCCCACCCCGACCCGAGCCGGGCGAACGCCCTGGCCCTCGCCGACCTGAAGGGCGGAGCGACGAGCCTGGACGTCGTCGTGGACGCGGCCGGAACCGGCGGCGGCGTGTCGTGCCGCTCGGCCGACGACCTCGGCCGGGCGCTCGACGGGGTCCTTCTCGACGTCGCTGCGGTGTCGCTGCGTGCCGGGGCCTACGGCTCGGTCGCCGCCGAGTGGCTGACCTCGCTGTGGGCCGATCGCGGTCTCGACCCGGCGGACGTGTCCGGCTGCCTGGGTATCGACCCGCTGGGCGCGCTGGCCGCGGACGGCGTCCTGCCCCAGGGGCTGGGTCCCGCGCTGGCGAAGGGGGTCCGCTACGCCCGGTCCTGCAGCGAGGCCGCCCCACGGGTGCGAGCGCTGCGCGCATCGGGGACGACGGCCTTCGACGCCGGGGCGAGCGAAGGCCAGGAGATCGGCTTCGTCCTCGCCGCGGCCACGGCGTCATAGTCGCGTCCATCGTCCGCGAGCGTCACCGGCAGGTCGGGATGCAGC
>JAFIHP010000263.1 GCA_017849335.1 Actinomycetales bacterium
AGCGCGGCAGCGAGCCGCCTCGGGGTCCGCGTTGCCTAGAGTGCTCGGGTGCCGTCCTTCCCCCGGCTGACCGCTGCCGTCCTGTGCGCCCTGGCGCTGGTCGCGGCGACGCCGGCGGGCGCGACCGAGCCGGCGGCCGGCGAGCGGGCCGCCGACCCGGCCCTGACGTTCGTGACGTACAACGTCTGCAAGGCGACGTGCGACGCGCCCGCTCCGCCGTGGTCGGTGCGTCGCGACCGGCTCGTCAACGTGGTCCGGGCACTCGGTGCGGACGTGATCGGCATGCAGGAGGCGACGGACCTGGCGGTCGGCGCGCGGGGCGGCACGCAGTGGACCGACATCCGACGGGTCGTGAAGCCCGTGGGCTACGCGGCGCCGCGGATCGTGCCCCGCAACGACACGTGCGAGCGTCGCGACTGCACACACACCGCCCGGCTGCTGTACCGGACAGCGACGGTGGCCCCCGTGTCCCTTCCGGACGGGACCCCGGCCGCCGGCTACGCCGCGCTGCGTGACATCGCTCCGGGGGTCAGCGCGACGAGCGCCCCGCGCGAGGTCGCGTGGGCCTACCTGCGCGGTCGCGACGGTGCCGGACCGTTCCTCGCGGTGTCGATGCACCTGGCGACGGAGAAGGACGCGCAGACCGAGGCGGACCGCGTCGCCGTCGCGCGGTCGCTCGGGCCGTGGGCGGACGCCCTGGGAGCCCGGCTCGGCATGGGAGTCGTCCCGGTCGTCCTGATGGCCGACCTGAACTCCTTCGACCGGCGTCAGCCCGCCGGGGCCCAGGCCGTGCTGCGTGCCACCGGCTGGTCGGACGCGTGGCACGCCCCGCGCCGCGCGAACATCGGCATCAACTCGACGAACTACTCGCCGACCTCGCGGACCGGTTGGCCCAGCCGTCCGCTGCGGAACCGGTCGGGCGTCGCGAGCCGCGTCGACTACGTCATGTACCGGGGTGCGGACGTGCGGGCCCTCTCGTACAAGGTCATGGTCTGGCTCGGCTCCGGCGGCGAGTTCCTCGACGCGTTCCGCGCCAGTGACCACAACCCGGTTCGTGCCCGCCTGGTGATCCCGCCGGCGTAGCGTGCGGGCATGACGGACCGTCTCAGCGCCGCCGAGTTCCTCGCCGCTGCTCCCCGCGGCTGGACGGCGGACGAGGCTGTCGCGCAGGCGCGGTTCGAGACCGGGACCTTCGCCGCCGGCGTGGGGCTCGTCGTCGAGATCGGACGACTGGCGGACGAGGCCAACCACCACCCCGACGTCCTCCTGCGCTACGGCGACGTCACCGTGACGCTGACCACGCACGACGTCGGGGGACTGTCGCCCCGGGACGTCGCACTCGCCCGCGCCATCGACGACACGGCGAGAGCTCGACTGGCTGGCAATTAGGCTAGCCTTCCCTTATGCTCGGCCAGTCCGAGCGGAAGGGGAGTCGCGTGATCGTGTGCCACTGCCACCGGGTGAGCGACCGCAAGGTCGCCCGTGCGGTCGCCGACGGGTGCGCGAGCCTGCGGGACCTGCGGCGCGAGTGCGGCGCCGGTGGCGGGTGCGGCGCCTGCATCCCCGTCCTGCGGACGCTGCTGCCGGATACTGGGGCGCCCAGCGTCCCATCACTCCGGGAGACTCCCCATGAAGCCGCGTGACCCCCGCATCGTCGACCTCCTCAACGAGGCCCTCACGTTCGAGCTCACGATCGTGAACACGTACTTCCTGAACGCCCGCATGCTCGACAACTGGGGGTTCCCCAAGCTCGGCACGGCGTTCTACGAGCTGTCGATCGACGAGATGAAGGACTGCGACTCGTTGATCCAGCGCGTCCTGATGTTCGACGGGCACCCCAACGTCCAGCGGCTGGGGCACATCGCGATCGGCGAGTCGGCCGAGGAGATCCTGCGCCTGGCACTGGCCTCGGAGGTCGCTGCGATCGCCCAGTTCAACGCCGCCGCCCAGGAGTGCCACGACCTCGGCGACCACGGCACGGCTTCGGTGTTCGAGGAGATGGTCCGCGACGAGGAGGAGCACGGCGACTGGTTCGAGGCGCAGCTCGAGGCGCTCACCCAGATCGGCGTCGCCGGCTACCTGGCGCAGCAGGTCGACGTCTCGACGGTCCCGTAGGAGCGGCCCGGGATGTTCGCGAACTACCTCATCGGCCTGCGCGAGGGGCTCGAGGCATCCTTGGTCGTGGCGATCCTCGTCGCCTACATCGTCCGGCTCGAGCAGCGCCGTGCCCTCGCCAAGCTGTGGACCGGCGTCGGTCTCGCGGTGCTGCTTTCGCTCGGCGTCGGCGGGTTCCTCACGCTGACCAGCCAGGCGATCGTCTTCCCGGGGCTGACGCCGTTCCAGTCCCAGGAGGCGTTCGGCGGACTGATGAGCATCCTCGCGGTGGTCCTCATCACCTGGATGATCTTCTGGATGGCGACGCACGCCCACCGGCTGCGCGGCCACCTGGAGGGCGAGGTCGACCGTGCGCTCGTCGGGGGAACCTGGGCGCTGACGATCGTCGCGTTCGTGTCGGTAGCCCGTGAGGGCCTGGAGACCGCGCTCTTCCTCTGGGCGGGGATCACCTCGACCGGGCAGACCGTGTCGCCGATCATCGGGGCCGTCCTCGGCCTCGCGACCGCGGTGGCCATCGGCTTCGTGGTCTACCGCGGCGCGATGCGGCTCAACCTCGCCCGGCTGTTCACCTGGACCGGCGGCGCCCTCATCGTCGTCGCGGCGGGCGTGCTCGCGTACGGGGTGCACGACCTCCAGGAGGCCAGCATCCTTCCCGGCCTCAACACGCTCGCCTTCGACGTGAGCGCCCAGATTCCCCCGAGCAGCTGGTACGGCACGTTGCTGAAGGGCATCTTCAACTTCTCACCCGCCACGACGGTCCTGGAGTTCGTCGTCTGGTGGGCCTACCTCGTTCCCACGATGTTCCTGTACGTCCGCACCATCCGTTCG
>JAFIHP010000264.1 GCA_017849335.1 Actinomycetales bacterium
ACGTGCTCGACCAGCAGCGCCAGCGCCCGATCGGCGGCGGTCGCCCTCTGCGGCCGGAACTGCTGGCCGCCGGAGGTCTGGTCCAGCGCGCCGATCGCGTCGTGGAACGCCGTCGCCGTCGCATGCCGCCGCTCGGGCGTGAGGCCGGCGTCCCACCCGGACTCGATGACGATCGCCGCGGCGTCCAGGCCTTCCGCGATCCCGCTGCGCACGTCCAGCCGACGATCGCGTGGCAGCCCGAGCAGCGCCGTGACCGGCGACACCGCGACGGCGACCCACCAGCCCGACAGGTACTCGCCCAGCGCGTCCTCCGGACCGCCGAGGTTGACCGCGACGAGATAGACGACCATCAGCGCCGGCGCCCCGAGGGCGAGTCCGCCGCGCATCACGCCGGCGAACGACACCGCGAATCCCACCACCGCCGTGGCGAGCAGCGCCAGCCACCACGGGTCGGCACACGCCCAGCCGATCGTCACGACCAACGTCCCGAACACCCCGCTGGTGAGGTAGGACCCCAGTCGCAGCCGCCACGGCCCGGCGAAGTCCGTCGTGATGAGGAGCCCGACTGTTCCCAGCGCGGCGAAGGCCCCCACTCCGGGACTGTCCAGCACGACCGAGCCGAGCCACGCCGAGAGGGGCACCGCGACGGCCGCGCGCGCACCCCGACGCAGGGCGACGTGCCCCGGATCGTGGACGGCGACCGGCATGGGCAGACGGTAACGGCCGATGCAGACCGGACAGCGGATCGTCGCCTGGGACAAACGACCCGACACGCCGCCGGAAGCGGTCCAACCAGCCCGTTTGTCCCGCGTCGCGGGACAAACGGAGGGGTCAGGTGGGGGGGGCGGGAGCGCCCGGGGGCAGGCGGCTGACGAAGGCCGTCCAGTCGATCGCCCACACGGCCAGCACGAACGCCGCGGCCGCCGCCGGGATACGCAGGTCCAGCCCGCTGAGGTCGATCTGCGCGACGCCCGGAACGGTCGGCGCATCGGGCTCGCGGTCCGCGGCCAGCGCCCCGGCGATCTCGTGCCAGTGTGCGTCACTGGCCTCGCGCGTCGCCGCGAGGGCGGACATCAGCACCGGCGGCGCCGACAGGGCCGTGAAGGCGTGGGCGAGCGAGGCGATCACGCGGCCGGACGTGACGATCACGTATGTCGAGCTGGCGCGCGTCGTCCACTCGGCCAGGCCCGTCGGACCGCCGCGCTGCGCCTGTGCGAGCTGGATCGTCTCGACGGCGCGGTCGACCGACAAGATGGCGGCCAAGCGCGCCTGCGCCAGTCCGTCGTCGGGCGTCGCGAACGCACCGAGCGCACGCCCCAGGTAGGCGCCGGACAGACTGGTCGCCTCCGCCAGTCGCCGCCGCAGCTCGCCGGCCGCACCGCGCGGCCACAGGAGGACCGCCACGACCAGCGCGACGCCCACCCCGATCGCGACGTCCTCCAGCCGCACGAGCGCCAGGCCGGGCGGGACCGGCCAGTCGATGACACCGAGTGCGACGAGCACGAGCGCGGTGAACGTCGCCTGACCCGCCGCGAACCCCAGCGCCGCACCGGACCAGGCGGCGAGGAAGACCATGAACGGCAGGAGGAACCACAGGCCACCGGGCGCGTCGCTGAAGGCGAACAGCGCGAGCACACCGGCCAGCGCTCCCACCGCCGTGGCCGGAATCGCGCGCCACGCGAGCTTGCGCGTGCTCGACGCGTCGAACCGCAGCACGGAGATGGTGCCGAGCAGGACCCAGAAGCCGTGCTCGACCCCGACGAGGTCGACGACGAGCACCGCGATCGTCAGCCCCAAGGCCGTCCGCAGGGCGTTGTGGGTCCATGGCGACCGCAGGTCCAGCTGCGACCGCAGCACGCGCCGCCAGTCACGGACCGGGACCGGCGGCTGACGTTCCAGCGTCTCGAGCTCCCCCTGGTTGGCGACGCGGGCGACCTGTGTCATCTGCTCCACCAGGACGGCGCACATGCGCAGCGGGTTCTGCTCCGACAGCTGGTGCGCGACCTGCGTCGGCGTCGCGCCGGCCACCGAGGCCTGCGCCACCCACGACCCGAGCCGGTCGCGCAGGGCACCGCGGGCCGCGTCGATCGGCTCCCCCGAGGGCAGGGTCGTTCCGTCGCGCATCGCCGTCGCCAGGACGCCCAGGGATCGGGAGACCTCCAGGCCCAGGAGATCGTGCTCCACCGGCAGGTCGGCCGGCCGAGCGCCGGTCGCCTCGCCGAGCAGCAGGCGGACGTTGTCCAGCTGCGACCCGAGCAGCTCGAGCGCCTGGTCGTGCGCGGTCAGGCCCGGGAGCCGGGGCCGCCGCCCGCCGTACACCGCGTCGAGCGCATCCATCCGCTCGCCGAAGGTCGCGACGGCCGCCGCTCCCGACGCCGACGTGTCGGCGCCCCAGGTCGCCCGGACCGCGGTCGCGGCCGCCTCGAACGCGTCCGCGAGCAGCCGCCGAAGTCCCGCCTGGCTGTCACGCGGCAGCACGAGCAGGGCGGTGATCGTGCAGATCACGACGGCGCACCACCAGCCCAGCTGGTACTGCCCCAGAGTCCCGGGCGCCGCGTCGACCGTGATCGAGACGACGAACACGAGCATGATCGCCGGGGTTCCGACGGCCACGCTGCCCCGCAGGAACGCGGTGATCCCCAGCGCGAACGCGACGACGAACGTGACGACGACAGCCACTGCGGTGCTGCCCGAAGCCGCCCAGCCGATGGCGAGCACGACCGAGCCGACGATGCCGGTCGTCGCGTACGCCGCCAGCCGCTGGCGGGTCCGACCGGCGAAGTCCGCGCTCACCAGCAGCCCGATCGTGCCCAGCACCGCGAACAGGCTTCCGGCAGTGTCGTCCAGCCCGAGCTTCGCGACGGCCAGCGCGACGGGCAGCGCGATCGCCGCCCGGATGCCTCGCCGCAGCGCAACGCGGTCGGGATCGTTGGCGTGGAAGGCCACGGGCGCACGGTAGCGCGGACCGGTAGCCTCGCCCCGTGCTTCTCTCCGACCGCGACATCAAGGCGGAGCTGGCCTCGGGCCGGGTCGCCCTCGATCCCTACACGCCCGAGATGATCCAGCCGTCGAGCGTCGACGTACGCCTGGACCGCTGGTTCCGCGTGTTCGAGAACCACCGCTACCCGCACATCGACCCGAGCATCGAGCAGCCCGACCTCACGCGGCTGCTCGAGCCGGAGGGCGATGAGCCGTTCGTCCTGCACCCCGGCGAGTTCGTCCTCGGATCGACCTACGAGGCCGTGACCTTGCCCGACGACATCGCGGGCCGGCTGGAGGGCAAGTCGTCGCTGGGGCGCCTCGGCCTGCTGACCCACTCGACCGCCGGCTTCATCGACCCCGGGTTCTCCGGGCACGTCACGCTCGAACTCTCGAACGTCGCGAACCTGCCGATCATGCTGTACCCCGGCATGAAGATCGGCCAGCTGTGCCTGTTCCGGCTGTCGAGCCCGGCCGAGCACCCGTACGGCTCGGCCGTCTACGGGTCGCGGTACCAGGGCCAGCGCGGCCCGACCCCGAGCCGCTCGTTCGCGAACTTCCACCGCAGCCAGGTCTGACGTGCAGCCGCCCGAGTCGGAGCTGGAGATCCTCACCTACTCCGACTTCGGCGTCGGTATCCGCTGGCTCGCGCAGCAGGTCGTCGACGACGACTGGATCCCCGACGCGATCCTCGGCGTCGTCCGCGGCGGCCTGTTCGTCGCCGCCGGCCTGGCCTACGCGCTCGACATCAAGGACGTCCGCCACGTCAACGTCGAGTTCTACACCGACGCGGGCGAGACGCTTCCCGAGCCCGTGCTCGTCGGCGACCAGCCCCACCTCGGCGACCTCGGCGGACGGCGCGTCCTCGTCGCCGACGACGTCGCCGACACCGGGGCGACCCTGCACTTCATCCGGGCACTCCTCCCGGCGGACGCCGACGTGCGCGTCGCGGTGCTGTACGAGAAGCCGCACACGACGTACGCCCCCGAGCTCGCCTGGCGCTCCACCGACCGCTGGATCCGGTTCCCCTGGATCCAGGTGCCGCCGGTGCGCGTGACCGCCGCCGGTCGCAGCTCGGTCTAGGGCACCGTCACGGCGGGACCGGCACCCCGGTCGCCCCGGGACCCCAGCCACGTGAGCAGCTCCTCGATCGGCATCGGGCGGGCGATCCCGAACCCCTGGGCGAAGTCGCACGCGGCTTCGGCCAGCAACCGCTCCTGCGGCTCGGTCTCGACGCCCTCGGCGATCACCTCGATGTGCATCGTGTGCGCCATCGCGATGATCGCGCGGACGAGCGCCAGGTCGCTTCCCTCGGGCTGCATCCGGTCGACGAAGGTCCGGTCGATCTTCAGGTAGCTGACGTCGAGGTCGCGCAGGTAGGCCAACGACGAGTACCCGGTGCCGAAGTCGTCGATCGCGAAGTGGACGCCGGCACTGCGGTACCGGTCGAGGTTGGCCGCGACCGTCGGGTTCTGCGGCAGCAGCGCGCCCTCGGTGATCTCGGCCACGAGCGCGTCGCCCGGGAGGGCCGACGAGGCAAGGGTCTGCACGCGACGGGCGTGCCGGTCGCTTCCCTCGCGCAGTTCGACCGGCGACAGGTTGAACCCGACACGGAAGCCCGGGTCGACGGCGCGCAAGGCCGTAGCGGCGCGGACGGCGGCCGCGAAGACCCGGTCGCCGAGGTCGGTGATGAGACCGGTCTCCTCGGCGACCGGGATGAACTCGTCGGGCCGGACGCGGCCGCGCCGGGGATGGTCCCATCGGATCAGGGCTTCCGCTTTGTGCACCTCCCCCGTCAGCAGGTCGACCACCGGCTGCAGAACGAGGGAGAACTCCCCGGACGGGCCGCCGGAAGCCGGATCGCGAAGCGCGCGGATCAGGTCCTCGACGAGCTGCGTTCTCGCCCTCGCCTCCTCGAACATCCGGGGCGAGAAGGAGACGACGCGGGACACGTCCCCGGCCTTGGCGGACCGCATGGCCTGGTTGGCCTGCGCCGCGAGCTCGGTCGGTCCACCCGGATCGTCGGGATAGACGCTCACGCCCGCGCGGGCGCTCACCCGGATCACCAGCCGATCGATCTCGATCGGCTCGGCGACCGCGTTCAGGCACGCGTGCGCGGTCCGGTCCACCACCGACACGTCGTCGACCGCGGGCACCAGCACGGCGAACTCGTCTCCGCGAAGCCGCACGACCACCCCGGCGGACGGCACCACGGCCCGCAGTCGCTGGCCGACGGCCCGTAGCACCGCGTCCCCGATCCGATGGCCGAAGGACTCATTGACCTGCCGGAACTGGTCCAGCGCCACGATGACCAGGGCGACCCGGCCACCGGACTCGTCGGCCGCCGCCATCGCCGCGCGGACTTCGTCGTCCAGCGTCCGCGCGCCGGGCAACCCGGTGACGCCGTCGTCACGCGCGATGTTGATGTCGTCGAGGACGATCAGGTAGTGGCTGATCCGTCCGGACTCGTCGCGCACCGCGGTCGCGGACGCCGTGCTGGTCCGGATCCGCCTGTCCCGGTCCCGGCCCGTGATCTCACCCCGCCAGTACCCGCGCCGGTCCAGCTGCGACCAGAACTGCCCGATGGACTCCTCGGCCATCGCCCCCCGCAGGTAGTCCTCGAACGGACGGCCCACGACGTCGTCGGGCGTGTATCCCGTCATGCTCGTCAGACCGGCGTTGACGTCCGCCACGCGGCCGTCCGCGTCCAGCACGACCACGCCGTCGCGCGTCGCGGCGAACAGGCTGGCGCTCAGCCGCAGCGAGTCCTGCTCGGTCATCTCCTCGGTCACGTCACCCGACCAGCCCGACCACACGACGTCCCCGTTCGGCTCACGCTCGGGACGGGCCGAAGTGCGCATCCAGCGGATCCGCCCGTCCGGCAGGAGGAGCCGGAAGCTCTCCGTCCACGGGCGCTCCTCCTCCACTGCACGCCGCTGCGCGTCCACGAGACGGGGGAGGTCATCGGGGTGGATCAGGTGCAGCAGCGTCGCGTAGGCCTCAGGTCCGGTCCCCACGTCGCCGACCAGCGGAGCCAGACCCGGGCTGGCGAAGTCCACGACCGGAGGGCCGTCATGGATCTCGCGGTACTGGAACAACATCCCAGGGGCCTGTGCCGTCACGCCTTCCAGGAGCAGCAGCAAGCGGTGTGACCGCAGGCGCGAACTGGCCAGGAGGAACACCAGAGCGGCCACGACCGCGGTGACCAACACGCCCACCAGGGCCACGACCGCCGCAGGTGAGCGATCGGGGGAGGCGGCCGCGACGCCAACCTCCCAGTGGCGGCCGAACGCATCGACCGGGGCATACACCGCGGCGTCCGGGTCGACCGAGTCGTCGCCGACGATGAGACGGTCGCCTCGGTCCAGGTCGCGGATCACGGCATGCCCGGGTCCGCCGGCAACGTCCGAGCCGAGCAGACGCTCTACGTCGATCACGGAGCTGACCAGGCCCCAGTAGCTGCCGTCCGAGAGGAAGATCGGCGTGCGGTACGCCAGGCCCTGTCCGCCCTGCACGAGGTCGAAGGGTCCGCTGAACACCGAGATCCGACCGTCGATCGCCCGCGCGATGTCCGTCCATTGCGCGGGCACGTCCGGATAGCGCAGACCGATGACCGACTCATTGCCCTCGAGCGGAACGATTGTGCTCACGGTGTTCCCCGGCGCCAGGGCCGCGCTGCGGAAGCCGCGCCAGCGCTCGAACAGGCGCGACATGAAGGCAGAGGCTTCCGCATCGCCGGGTCGTGGCGGGTCCGCGACCACGTAGGCGCGAACCGCCTGGTTGAACGCTTCCATCGGCCACAGGGCCGTCGTGAGGGACTCCGCGGTCGCGGCAGCAGACTGCTCGGCCGCGGTCCGGGTCGCGTCGTCGATGCGCTGAACCGTCGCGGTCGTTGCGACCACGGTCAGGACGAGCCCGACGACGGCGGCGACCGCTGCCGCGACCCACGGCAGCCACCTGCCCGACGGGCGTCCGCCCGCGCCGGGCGCACGCGGGCGGGGGCTGCTCCCCATGGACAGACCCTAGAGCGCCACCGTTCGGTGTTGCCCAGTCCGGAGGTCACGGGATGGATACGGTCGGCTACCGGCGTCGGGCGTCTACCATCGTGAGAGTCCCAGACACCCGGAGGCCGGTATGGACGCGGTACACAGGGCCACGGCCCAGTGCCCGCTGCGCCCCGGCCAGCCCTGCACGCTGTGCCACCCGGAGGCGCACTCGGGACCGCAGGACTGCCCGACCGTCGCGATCGTGATGGACGACCCGGACCTGCGTGCCGAGGTCGTGCGACGACGCCGCGCGGCGCTCGTCGACGCCGGTGGGCGGTAACGCCGTGCTCCCGCGGGTCCGCCGCGCCGACGTTACGCAGGCGCGGATCGACGTCGACGCACTGGCCGCCCTGGTAGGAGACCCCGGGTGCGGCGGCGTCGTCTCGTTCGCGGGCGTCGTTCGCGACCACGACCACGGGCGCGCCGTCGCGTCGCTGGAGTACGAGGGGCACCCGAGCGCGCAGGCCGTCTTGGCGGAGGTCGCCGCGGAGATCGCGGCCGAGCACGACGTGGTGCTCGCGGTCACTCACCGGATCGGGCCGCTGGCCGTCGGCGATGTCGCCCTCGGTGCGGCTGTCGCGTCGGCGCACCGCGGACCGGCCTTCGCCGCGTGCGCCATGCTCGTCGATCGGGTGAAGGAGCGGCTTCCCGTGTGGAAGCACCAGCGCTTCACCGACGGCACCGACGAGTGGGTGAACTGCGCATGAGCGACGCGCTCCGGGAGCCGCTGGTCGACACGTTCGGCCGCGCGCACCGCGACCTGCGGGTGTCCGTCACCGACAGGTGCAACCTGCGCTGCACGTACTGCATGCCCGCGGACTTCGCGGCGTGGCTGCCCGGCGACCACCTGTTGTCGGTGGACGAGCTGGTCGAGGTCGTCGACGTGGCGGTCGAGCGCGGGATCACCAGCGTGCGGCTGACCGGGGGCGAGCCGACGCTGCGACCGGACATCGCGACGATCGTCGAGCGCATCGCCACCCTCTCGCGTTCTCCCCGGATCTCGTTGACCACCAACGGCCTTCGGCTCGTCGATCTCGCCGAGCCGCTCGCCGCCGCCGGCCTGGAACGCGTCAACATCAGCCTCGACACGATGGATGCGGAGCGGTTCGCCCGCCTGACGTTCCGCGACCGGCACGCTGACGTGCTCGCTGGGATCGAAGCGGCCATCGCGGCCGGCCTGCGGCCGGTCAAGGTCAACGCCGTCCTGATGCGCGGCGTGAACGACGACGAGGCCGTCCCGCTGCTGCGGCACGCGATCGCGCACGGTTGGCAGTTGCGATTCATCGAGCAGATGCCGCTGGACCCGTCGGGCGTGTGGTCGCGCGCGCAGATGGTCACCGCGGAGGAGATCCTCACTCTGCTGTCGTCGGCGTTCGACCTCGTCCCGGCGGACGGGCGCGGCTCGGCACCGGCCGAGGAGTTCGTCGTCGACGGCGGCCCGGCCACGGTGGGCATCGTCGGCAGCGTGACGCGGCCCTTCTGCGCCGCCTGCGACCGCCTGCGCCTCACCGCGGACGGCCAGCTCCTCAACTGCCTGTTCTCCCGCGACGAGACCGACGTGCGGGCCATCCTGCGCGACCCCGCGCTCTCGGGGTCCGAGCGCCGTGCACGGATCGTCGACGCGCTCGCGCTGTCCGTCACGTCGAAGCGGGCCGGCCACGGGATCGACGACCCGACCTTCATCCATCCCACGCGACCGATGAGCGCCATCGGCGGCTGATCCCCCCAACCCGCGACACGACTCAGATGGTTGATTTCGGGCCGAAAATGTCCGTTATCCCAACCATCTGAGTCGTCTCGGCGGTTCGGGGGTGGGCGCGTCGGCGGGTCTAGCCGCCGGCGAACGGGGGGAGCACGTCGACCCGGCCCCCGGGCGGGACCGCCGTGGCCGGGCCGGCCGTCAGCCCGTCCACCAGGAACGAGCACCGCGGCCGCACCTGCGCGAACGCCGGGTACTGAGCGGACAGTCCGTCCAGGACCACCGCCAGCGGACCCGGTTCCGCCGTGACCGTCGGAAGTCCGACGGCGGCCTTCGCCGCCGCGAACAGGTGGACCTCGACCGACGCGGACACCGTGCGAGCATAGGCAGCCTCCCGCGCCGGGCCTAGGGTTCGTCGCATGGCAGACCGACTCACGCACCTCGACGACGCGGGCCACGCGCGCATGGTCGATGTCTCGGCCAAGGACGTCACCGTCCGCACGGCGACCGCCCGGTGCCGGGTGAGCATCGGCCCGCACGTCGTCTCCCTGCTGCGCGACGGCACCCTGCCGAAGGGCGACGCACTCGCCGTCGCGCGGATCGCGGCGATCTCGGCGACCAAGCGCACCCCGGAGCTCATCCCCCTCTGCCATCCGATCGCGCTCCACGGCGTCGACGTCGACGTCGAGGTCCGCGACGACGAGGTCGCCGTCGTGGTGACGACGCGGACAGCCGACCGCACGGGCGTCGAGATGGAGGCCCTCACCGGCGCGGCCGTCGCCGGGCTCGCCCTGATCGACATGGTGAAGGGCGTCGACCGGTCCGCCGCAATCGCCGAGGTCGTACTGCTGACCAAGACCGGTGGCCGGTCCGGCGACTGGGTGCGCGAGCCGTGACCCGCACCGCCCGGGTCGTCACGGTGTCGACCCGATGTGCCGCGGGCACCGCCGAGGACACCTCGGGGCCGGCACTGGTCGCGGGCCTGCGCGCGATGGGCCTGGAGGTTCCCGAGCCCGTCGTGGTCTCCGACGGCGAGCCGGTGCTGGACGCCCTGCGCGCCGCCGTTGCTGCCGGCGCCGTGCTCGTGCTCACGACGGGCGGCACCGGGCACGCCCCGACGGACCTCACGCCGGAGATGACCGCCCAGGTGATCGATCGCGTCTCGCCGGGGCTCGCCGAGGCGGTCCGGGCGTACGGCGTCGCGCACGGCGTCCCGTCCGCGGTCATGTCCCGCGGCACGGCGGGCGTCGCCGGCCGCACGCTGATCGTCAACCTGCCCGGGTCCTTGGGTGGGGCGCGGGACGGCCTGGCCGCGCTCGCCCCGGTGCTCCCGCACGCGTTCGACCAGCTCGACGGAGGCGACCATGACCGCAGCGGATGATCCGGCCACCAGCCCGGCGGGACGCGCGCTCGTCCAGGCGATCGCGGACAAGGACGACGAGGCGCTCCGTGCCCTGCTCGACCCGGACCTGGACTTCCGGGGCATGACCCCCGGGCGCATCTGGGAGGCCGCCTCGGTGGCGGACGTCCTCGACGCGATCCATCAGTGGTTCGACGAGAACGACCGCATCGAAGCCATCGAGCAGGTGGAGACCGACGCGTTCGCCGACCGGCAGCGCGTCGGGTACCGGCTGCGGGTCCGCAACGGCGATGGCCTGCACGTGGTCGACCAGCAGGCCTACCTGAGCGTGGACGCCGGCCGGATTACCTGGCTGCGGGTCATGTGCGCCGGCTTCCGCCCGGTCGAGGGCTGAGGGTCAGGCGGCCTGCATGAGCCAGAGCGGGGCGCCCCACGGGTCGAGGATCGGACCCATGCGCCCGTACGGCGAGTCGAAGGGCTCCGCCAGCGACGTGCCCCCGCGCGACGCGACCTCCGCGAGCGCGGTGTCAAGGTCGGCCACGGCCACGTAGACCAGCCAGTGCGAGGGCGTGCCCTCCGGCGCGCCCATCATCGACCCCATCCCGCCGAGCTCGCCTCCGGCCTCGCCGGTGAGCGAGAAGACCCGGTAGTCCGGGCCGGCCATCTCCAGTGGCGTGTAGACGTACCCGAAGACCGACGCGTAGAAGTCCTGAGCCGCGGCCGGTTCGGTGCTGCGCAGGTCGCACCACACCCAGCCGCCGACCTCGCCGGGCGCGTCGAACCCGACCATCTCGCCCGCCTGCCACACCCCGAAGACGGCGCCCGTCGGGTCGGCGGCGATGCACATGCGTCCGAAGGAGCCGACCTGGTCCGGCGGCAGCACCACCGTGCCCCCGGCGGCGACGATCTGCTCCGCCGTCCGGTCGACGTCGTCACTGGCGAGGTACAGCGTCCAGGCGACGGGCTGACCCTCGGCCATGAGCGGCCCCAGGCCGGCCGCCGCGGCGCCGTCATGGGTCGCGAGGGTGTACCCGCCCCATTCCGGCATTCCCGGCGGGATCTCCCACCCGGCGACGGCCGCGTAGAACGCGCGCGCCTCGTCGAGGTCCGGTACGCCGATGTCCGCCCAGCAGGGCGTTCCGGCGGGCCACGGATCGGAACGGCTCATGGCCGAAGGCTAGGACTTCGCGGCGCTCAGCAACAGAGTCGCGACGTCGACGACCTCGACGCCGGTGGCCTGGCCCTCGGACTGACGGCTCACGACGGCGTCGTTGAGCATGACCGAGCAGAACGGGCAGGCCACAGCGACCTTCGTCGCGCCGGTACCGATGGCCTCATCCCCGCGGTTCTGGTTGACCCGCGTCCCGATCTTCTCCTCCATCCACATGCGGGCGCCGCCAGCGCCGCAGCAGAAGGACTTGTCGCCGTGGCGCTCCATCTCCACCCGCGTCGCACCCGTCGCGTCGACGAGCTCGCGCGGCGGCACGTACACGTTGTTGTGCCGGCCCAGGTAGCACGGGTCGTGGTACGTGACCTTCTCCGCGACCGGCGCGACCGGCGTGAGCCGTCCGGCCTTCACCAGGTCGTTCAGCAGCTGCGTGTGGTGCACGACCTCGTAGTTCCCGCCCAGCTGCGGGTATTCGCGCTTGAGGGCGTTCAGGCAGTGAGGGCACGTCACGACGATCTTGGTCGCCTTGATCTCGTTGAGCACCTCGACGTTCTGCATCGCCTG